>NZ_JBQCGC010000054.1:0-37546 GCF_051956055.1 Amnibacterium sp. | reverse complement strand
ACCGCGCTGGTCTGGCGCGAGAGCAGCTGCACCCGCGCACCGGGTCGGGGGGGGGGGGGGGACGACGCGGCCCCGATCCGGCCCGGACGACCATGGACACGGATCGCGTCCGCGATCGGACCGAGGAGTCGACGGGCGTTCGACGATGATCGGCGTCGGGGCATCCCTGGCCCGACGACGTCGCCCGTCGGCATGCACCCACACGGCTCGCAGCGGCACCGGGCTCGTGCCCCGGCGTTCCCGCTCTCCCGCTCGGCCGTCATGCTGCTGCTCCTGCCGCAGCCCCTCGCCGATCGACCTTCACGGACGCGACGACGCCTACCCAGATTTCCCCTCGGATCAGGCGCACGGCAGCGAACAGCATCGCGTCGAGTCCCACGACGAAGCATCTGAATGCGGGCAGAACTGTCAGGGATGTCCCGAGACAGGACAGCGTCCTGGGAGCATGTCCAGGAATGGAAAAACCCCCGGGATGAACCGGGGGTTTTCCTTGCGTGACCCCAGCGGGATTTGAACCCGCGTTACCGCCGTGAGAGGGCGACGTCCTAGGCCGCTAAACGATGGGGCCGCAGCCGCTGCGCGCTGCGCAGCGGTCAGCAAGTATGCCATACGCGTCGGCCGCTGCCGAACCGACGGAGGTGCGGGGTGATCTCGAGGCTCGCTGCGCTCGCACCTCGATCAGCCGAAGGGGTCGGGCGGCGCGGCGGGGCGCGCGGTCGACGCTGTGTCCCTCGATCGACGGAGCGCTCGGGCCGATCAGGGACGGGGCGTCGAGCTAGCGGCGGCGGCGACGGAGGAGGCGGCGCCAGCGGCGGCGGAAGCGGACGATCGCGGTGGGGCGGACGATCGCGATCGCCTCCGTCACGTCCGGGCGCAGGAGGTGCACCGGGGCCTCGCGCTCGAGGTCGAGCTGCTCGAGGACGTGGTCGACGGACGCGAGCACCGACCCCTGCAGCATCCACAGGTCCGGGCGGGCTCGCGGGTCGAGGTCGAGGAGGGTGAGTTCCGTGAGCACCGCCCGCGCCTCCCCCACCGCGCCGAGGGCGCGCTCGCGGGCGAGCACGCGGTCCGGCTCGTTCCCGTCGTACTCCGCGCCGACCAGGTCGCCGAAGGCCCGCAGCCCCGCCGCCGCGTCGTCGAGCACCACCGCGAACGCGCGACGGAGCTCGGCCGCTGCCGGGTCGTCGTCGCCGGTGCGCGCCGGGTCGGCCCGGGTGAGCACCACGAGGAGCGCGCGCTCCGCCGCGAGGCAGCGCTCCAGGCGTTCGAGTGCGCCGCGGAGCGCCGGGTGCACCGCCTCGGTGGTGAGGGCGAGCGGGTTCAGCACCCTCGTCTGCTCCACCTCGTGGACGGCGGCGCGCGCCTCCATGGCGTCCCCGGTGAGCTGGTCGGTCCACTCCAGCCACGCGGCGAGCTCCTCGCGCGCCGGCGGCCGGGAGCCCAGCGTCTGCGCGATCTCCCCGAGGAGCGCGGCCTGCGAGCGGGCGACGCGCCGCACGGCCTCCCCCGCCTGCGCGTTCGGGATCGCGACGGGGACGAGCAGGGAGAACGCGACGCCGACCCCGGTGCCGACGAGCGTGTTGACGAGCCGGACCTCCGCCCCGACCTCCGGCCGGGTGACCGCGAGGATCAGCATCGCGCTGATGGGCGTCTCCAGCGACTGGTCGCCGAGCCGGAACAGCTTCGCGAGCACGAGCGACACCGCGATGACGAGGGCGAGGCTCCACCACGACAGGCCGGTCCAGGTCGTCACGAGCACCGCGACGAGCACCCCGGTGAGCACCGCGCCGACGCGCACCAGCGCCATCACGAGCGTCCCGACCGTCGACGCCTGCACGACGAGCAGCGCGGTCAGCGGCGCCGTGAGGTCCAGGAGGCCCGGCGAGACCGCGTGGGCGACGAGGTACGCGACGACCGCGGCCACGGTGAGGCGGGTGATCTGCGTGGCGGCGGGTCGGAGCCGCGCAGGGACCTCCGCCCACGAGGTCGGGAACGACGGCCAGACCCAGTCGAGCACGCGCTGGATCCGGAGGCGCGCGCGCGACCGACGCCCCTCCCCGCCCGACACCGCCCGTCCCGTGGTCGTCCCCCTCCGCTCTGCCGAGCATCCGCAGCGGATCCTCGGCGGGCCGGTGGTTGGCTCGGCCCATGCGCATCACCAAGCTCGAGCATGCCGCGTTGATCCTGGAGGAGGCGGGCCGGCGGCTCGTGATCGACCCGGGCGGCCTCACGAACCCCATCGTCGGCCTCACCGGAGTGGATGCCGTCGTCATCACGCATGAGCACGCCGACCACTGGACGCCGGACCAGCTGCAGCGGCTCCGCGACGCGAACCCGGGGCTGACGATCTACGGTCCCTCCGGTGTGGTCCGCGCCGCCGAGGGCATCGACATCACGACCGTGGCGCCGGGGCAGACGATCGAGGACGGGCCGTGGACGCTGCGGTTCTTCGGCGGCAACCACGCGGTGATCCACGCCTCCATCCCCGTCGTCGAGAACGTGGGCGTGCTCGTGAACGACCGCCTCTACTACCCGGGCGACTCCTTCTACATCCCCCTCGGGGTGGAGGTGAACACCCTCGCTGCACCCGCGGGGGCACCGTGGATGAAGGTCGCGGAGGGCATGGACTACCTCGCGCAGGTCGCGCCCAAGCGCGCGTTCGGCACCCACGACGGGGTGCTCTCCGCCGCGGGCATCGGCCTCGTGCACGACCGCTTCAAGGCGGTCGTCGAGTCGAAGGGCGGCGAGTACGTCGCGCTGAAGCCGGGCGACACCCTCGACGTCTGACCCCGCTCATGTGCACGGATGAGGGCGGCGCCCCTTATCCGTGCACATCGACATCGAGGAGACTGCGCACGATGGGCACCGCCGGGTCGGCGCGGAGGACCTCGAGCGGTCCGCGCTGAACGACCCGGCCCGCATCGAGCACGATCACCTCGTCCGCGAGCGCTTCCGCGTCGCGGACGTCGTGCGTGACGAGCAGCGCGGAGCCGGAGAACGCCGCGAGATGCTCGCGGACGGCGTCCCGGAGTGCGGGGCGCAGCTCGGCGTCGATCGCGGCGAGCGGCTCGTCCAGGAGGATCAGGCGGGGCTCCCGCGCGAGCGTGCGAACGAGCGCCACCCGGGCCGCCTGGCCGCCGGAGAGCGAGCCGGGGCGCCGGTCCCGGAGCGCGCCGAGGCCGGCGGCGGCGAGCAGCCCGTCCGCGCGATCGCGGGCAGCACGCCGGTGGAGCCGCATGGTGCGCAGCCCGAACGCCACGTTGTCGAGGACCGACAGGTGCGGGAAGAGCGCCGCCTGCTGCTGCACGACGCCGATCGGCCGGTGCTCGGGCGCGACGGCGACCCCCGCCTCGACGTCGGCCAGCGTCACCCCGTCCACGACGACGCGGCCGCCGTCGAGCGGCTCGACGCCGGCGATCGCCGAGACGGCGGTCGACTTGCCCGCGCCGTTGCGCCCCATCAGCGCCACGACCCGACCGGCGGGCACGGTGAGCTCGACCTCGAGCCGGAACCCGGGCCGCTCCACCCGCAGCGCGGCCTCGAGCCCGCTCATCGCGCGAGCCCCCGCAACCAGTGGTCGCGCAGCGACACGAGCACGGCGACCGCCACGAGCATGAGCACCACGGAGATCGCGATCGCCGCCTGCGGATCGGTCGTGAGCGCGAGGTAGGCGGCGATCGGGAGCGTCTCCGTCACCTTCGGCAGGCTGCCCGCGAACGTGACGGTGGCACCGAACTCCCCGATCGCCCGCGCGAAGGAGAGCACCGCACCGGCGGCGACGCCGGGCGCCGCGAGCGGGAGGGTCACGCGCACGAACCGCGTCCACGGGCCGGCGCCGAGCGTCGTCGCGGCGATCGCGAACCGTCGGTCGACACCCCGCAGCGCCCCCTCGACCCCGAGCACGAGGAACGGCAGCCCGACGAACGTCTGCGCCACGATCACCGCCCCGGTGGTGAACGGCAGCTGGAACCCGGTGGCGCGGTACAGGGGGCCACCGAGCAGCCCGACCCGGCCGAGGAGGAGCAGCAGGGCGATGCCGCCCACGACCGGCGGCAGCACGAGCGGGGTGGTCACGAGGGCCCGGATGAGCCGTCGCAGCGGCGCCGGCCACCCGTCCGCGCCGGCGAGCACGACGGCGAGCGGGACGCCGAGGAGCACGGACAGCCCGGTCGAGGCGGCCGCGGTGCCGAGCGACAGGGCGAGCGCGGGGAGGACCGTGCCGCCCCCGAGCAGCGCGGGCAGCTGACCCCAGGGGGCGCGCACGAGCAGGGCCACGAGCGGGCCGACGAGCAGCACGATCGCGATCGCGGCCGGGACCAGCACCGCGCGCGGGAGGCGCGCGAGGGGGTCCCGCCTACGGGGCAAGGAATCCCGCCGACTGCAGCGCGTCCTCGTGGGCCCGGACGTAGGCGACCCAGGCGGCGGCGAGCGCCGGATGCTTCGATCCCGCGATGGGCGCGATCGGGTACGCGGTGACCGCCTGCTGCGCCTCCGGGAACGCGATGCCCTCGACCTTCCCCTTGGCCGCGCGCACGTCGGTGACGTACACCAGGCCGGCGTCCGCCTCGTCGCCCGCCACCTTGGTGAGCACGCTCGTCACGTCCGGCTCGTAGCTGTCCGGCTTCGCCGCGACCTTCCCGAGGCGGAACACCTGCTGAGCGGCGGCGCCGCACGGCACCTGCTTCGCGCACACGATCACCGTCTTCGCCGCGTCCGCGAAGTCGGCGAGGCCGGTGATGCGGCCGGGGTTCCCGGGCGGCACCGCGATCTCGAGCTCGTTGCGGGCGATGACGACCGGATCGGCGGCGGTGAGCGACGCCGCCTGCACGGTGCGCATGGTGGTGGAGCTCGCCGCGGCGAAGACGTCGACCGGCGCGCCCGCGACGATCGCCGCCGCGAGCGTCGAGCTGCCGCCGAAGTCGAACGTGACCGTGGTGCCCGGGTGCTCCCGCTCGAAGGAGGCGGCGAGCGCGGGGAACACCTGGTTCAGGCTCGCGGCCGCGTCCACCGTGATGGCGCCGGACAGCGTCGCCGACGACGCGGCGGTCGGCCCGGCGGCCGCGGGCGCGTCCTGGGCGCATCCCGCGAGCAGGAGGGCGGCGAGCGGCAGGACCGTCGCGGCGGCCAGACGGCGCCCGATCACCGGGCGTCCTTCCGCTGATCGGCGCGTTCGACGACCACCGTGGTGGCCTTGACCGACGCGGTGGCGATCGCGCCGGGCTCCAGCTGCAGCTCGTCCGCCGCCTCCCGGCTCATCAGCGAGACGAAGCGGAACGGGCCCGCCTGCAGCTCGACCTGCGCCATCACGGTGTCGCGCACCACCCGCGTGACGATGCCGGTGACGCGGTTCCGCGCGGACGAGGTCCCCTCCGCGGGGAGGAGGCGCGCGAGCGGGGACTCGGCCGCGATCTGCGCCGCGAGACCGGCGAGCTCGGCACCGTCCACCGTGCCGGGGGTCGTCGACCTGTCGATCCCGATGCGGCCCGCGTCGCTCCACCTGCGCAGCGTGTCGTCGCTCACCCCGAGGAGCGCGGCGGCCTCCGTGACCTTGATCCGATCGGACACCCGTCGCCTCCTGAACCGCACCTGCGTGCGATGCACACCCTATCGGGCGCATCCGCGGATGGATGGTGGCGGTGGTTGGATCGACGCGTGGCCGATGCGCGCTTCGCCCGCCAGGTGCGGCTCCCGGGATTCGGGGAGCCCGGCCAGGCGAGGCTCGCCGCTGCACGCGTGGTCGTCGTGGGTGCCGGCGGCCTCGGCTGCGCGGTGCTGCCGGTGCTGAGCGCGACCGGGATCGGGGAGCTCGTCGTCGTCGACGACGACCTCGTGGAGGTCACGAACCTGCACCGGCAGGTCCTGTACGGACCGGAGGACGTGGGGCGCGCGAAGGCGGAGGTCGCCGCCGAGCGCCTCCACTCCCCCGTCGAAGCGGTCGTGACCCGGGTCACGCCGGAGAACGTCGACGCGTTGGTCGCCGGCGCGACGCTCGTCGTCGACGGGACTGACGACCCCGACGCGCGATACGCGCTCGACGACGCCTGCGCCGCCGCGGGGATCCCGCTCGTCTGGGGGTCCGCGGTCGGCTTCGGCGGTCAGGTCGGGGTGGCGCAGCCCTCCGGCCCCCGCTGGCGCGACCTGTTCCCGCATCGGCCCGCACCGGGCACGCTCGCCACCTGCGAGACCGCGGGGGTGCTGCCGAGCCTCTGCACCACGGTCGGCGGCGCGATGGCGACGGAGGCGATCAAGCTGCTGACCGGCGTCGGGCGGCCGCTGATCGGGCGGCTCCTCGTGATCGACGCGTCGTCCGCCTCCGTGCGCGAGATCGCGTACGGTGCAGCCGACGAGACCGGAACCGACGAGGACGAGGGGACGATGACGGACATCGAGGAGATCTCGCCCGCAGCGACGGCGAGACTGCTGGAGGACGGGGCGGACGTCACCCTGCTCGACGTCCGCGAGCCGTGGGAGGCGGAGATCGCCGCGCTGCCCGGCTCGGTGCTGATCCCGCTCGGCGAGCTCCCGGAGCGGGTCGGCGAGCTCGACCGCGGGCGGCCGGTGATCGCGTACTGCCACGGCGGCGTGCGGAGCATGGCCGCCGCGAAGCAGCTGGCGGCCGCCGGGCTCCAGGTGCGCTCGATGGCCGGCGGGATCGACGGCTGGAGCCGGACGGTGGACCCGACCCTCCCGAGGTACTGACGATGCCGCACCGTCGCACCGTCGACGAGCACGCCGGCCGCGTCGCCGCGCTCGTCGGGCCGCCGCTGGCCCGGCAGGAGGCCGAGACCGTGCCGCTCGCGGGCGCGCTCGGTCGGGTGACCATCGAGCCGATCAGCACCGTCGGGCCGCTCCCGCCGTTCCGCAACGCGCAGATGGACGGCTACGCGGCCCGCGCGTCGGAGATCCGGCGCACCCCCGTGGTACTGCCGGTCGACGGGGTGCAGCCGGCCGCGGCGTCCCCGGCCCGCGTCCTCCCGGCCGGTCACCTCCTCAAGGTGATGACGGGTGCGCCCGTTCCCGACGGCGCCGACTGCGTCGTCCCGGTCGAGCAGACCGTGGAGGAGGACGGGGGCGTCCGCGTCCTCCGGGCCGTGGAGCCGGGCGCGTTCGTCCGCGAGGCCGGCAGCGACGCGCTTCCCGGCACCGTCGTCGTGCCCGCGTACACCCGGCTCGCCCCACGCCACCTCGCCGCCGCCGCGGCTGCGGGCGTGGCGGTGGTGCCCGTGCGCAGGCGCCCCAGGGTCGCGGTGATCGCGACCGGCGCGGAGGTGGTGCCGCCGGGAGCCCCGCTCGCGCTCGGCCAGGTGCACGACGTGAACGGCGTCGTGCTCGGCGCGCTCGCGGAGGAGGCGGGCGCCGAGACCGTCTCCGTGGACCTGACCCCCGACGAACCGGCGGCGTTCGAGCGCGCCCTCGCCCGCGCCGTCGAGATCGCCGACCTCGTGCTCACCGCAGGAGGCGTGTCCAAGGGCGACTTCGAGGTGGTGCGACAGGTGCTCGAACCGCTGGGTGCGGACGTGACCGAGATCGCGATGCAGCCGGGCGGCCCGCAGGGCACCGCCTCCGTCCGCGGCGTGCCCGTCGTCTGCCTCCCGGGCAACCCCGTCTCCGCCCAGGTGTCGTTCACCGTCTTCCTCCGGCCGCTGCTCCGCGGCGCGGTCGGGCTGCCGCCCGTGCACGCCGTGCCGCTCCCGCTCGCGGCAGCGGTCCACTCGCCGAGGGGCAAGCGGCAGTGGCTGCGGGGCGTGGTGCGGGACGGCGTGGTGTACCCGGTGGGCGGCCCCGGATCCCACCTCGTCGTCGCGATGGCGGGCGCGGACGTGCTGATCGACGTGCCCGCGGAGGCGGACTTCGTGGCCGCGGGCAGCACCGTCTCGGTGCTGCCGCTCTGACTCGTCCGGCGAGAATGAGGGCATGGGCCGGCTGACGCATCTCGACGACCAGGGCCGCGCCCGCATGATCGACGTGGGAGCGAAGCCGGAGACCCGGCGGGAGGCCGTCGCGCAGGGCCGTATGGTGACGACCGCGGAGGTGGTCCGGCTGCTGGTCGCGGACGGGCTGCCCAAGGCCGACGCGCTCGCGACCGCCCGGATCGCGGGGATCGCCGGCGCGAAACGGACGAGCGACCTCATCCCGCTCTGCCACCCGCTGCCGATCGACGCGGTCTCGGTGGAGCTGCAGCCGGAGGGCGAGACGGTCCGCATCGAGGCGCGGGTGTCCACGACCGGGAGGACCGGCGTGGAGATGGAGGCGCTCACCGCGGTCACGATCGCGGGTCTCACGCTGCACGACATGATCAAGGCGGTGGACCCCGGGGCGACGCTGACGGACGTGCAGCTGGTCGAGAAGACCGGGGGCAAGCACGGCCGCTGGACCCGGGACCGGATCCCGGAGGCCCCCGAGTCGGTGCGGCGCGGCGGCGGCCGGGTCCTCGTCGTGTCGACCGGAGCCGCGGCCCGGACGCGGCAGGACACCACGGGCGGCCGCATCGTGGCGTGGCTGCGCGAGCAGGGGCTCGAGACGCCGGACGCCTCGGTGGTCGCGGACTCGGACGTGGCGAGCGGGCTCCGAGCTGCGCTCGCGGACGGTCCGGAGGTGCTGATCACGACCGGCGGCACCGGCCCAAGCCCGACCGACCGCACGCCGGAGGCGACGCGCGCGCTGCTCGATCGGCCGCTGCCCGGGGTGGCGGAAGCGCTCCGGGCCCGAGCGGGGACCCCGACGGCGGCGCTGGGCCGCGGGATCGCGGGCCTGGCGAACGGGACGGTCGTCGTGAACCTGCCCGGCTCGGCCGGCGGGGTCGACGACGGGCTCGCGGTGCTGGCGGACCTCCTCCCCCACCTCCGGCATCAGCTCCGCGGTGAGGCGGACCACGAGCACGGCGCGCACCAGTCGGCGCCGCACGGGCTCCGATGAGCGTCGCGCTCGCCGAGGTGACCACGGCGCCCATCGACGCGGCCGCGGTGGAGGCGGCGGTGCTGACGCGCGCGGACGGCGCGCTCGTCACGTTCCGGGGCGTCATCCGCGATCACGACGCCGGCCACGCGGTCACGCGGCTGGTGTACTCCGCGCATCCGGACGCCGAGACCTTCCTCCGGGCGACCTGCGAGCGGGTGGGAGGCGACCTGGTCGTCGCGGCCGTGCACCGGGTCGGGGCGCTCGAGGTGGGCGACGTGGCGCTCGTCGCCGCCGTCGCCGCACCGCATCGCGCGGAGGCCTTCGCGACCTGCTCGGCGCTGATCGACGCGATCAAGGCGGAGGTGCCGATCTGGAAGCGGCAGCACGCCCCGGACGGCACGACGGAGTGGGTCGGCCTCTGACCTTCGTCGTTCAGGAGATTCTGCGGCGCGGCGGCCGGATCTCCTGAACGACGAAGGGGACGTCTCGATGTGCGCGCGCTCGGGATGGTCTCGAGGCTCGCTCCGCTCACACCTCGACCAACGGAGGAGCGCCGACCCCGGCCCGACCCACACCCGGTGATCGAGGTGCGAGCGCCAGCGAGCCTCGAGATCACCCCGACCGTCGGGGTCAGCCGCCCGCGAAGGGCGGGAGGACGTCGACCCTCGACTGCAGGGGTCGCGCCGGATCCCTCGTGACCGTGCCGTCGACGAGGAGCGAGCCGGCGTCGAGGACGCGCTGCATCGCGGGGCCGTAGCGGTCGGCGAGCCAGGACCGGAGCGCGCCGGCCGTCGCCTCGACCGTCACCCGCTCCTCCTCGCGCCCGGCGGCCTCCGCGGCCGCCGCGAAGTACCGCACCAGGACCGTCGCCTCAGCCACCGATCGCTCCCATCGAGCGGGCCGGGCGCTGGAACGTCGGCCGCTCCATCCCGTGCCCGGCCTGCTTGCCCCACATCGCCGCGCGCCACGCGTCCGCGATCGCCGCGTCGGTCGCCCCGCCGCGCAGCAGCGGCGCGAGCGGCGTCTCGTCGTCCCCGAACAGGCAGGACCGCACCGAGCCCTCCGCGGTCAGCCTGGTCCGGTCGCAGTCGCGGCAGAACGACCGGGTGACGGAGGCGATGATCCCGACGGTCGCCGCGGTCCCCGCGACCTGCCACAGCTCGGCGGGCGACGACGGGTCGTCCCGCCCGATCGGCTCGAGCCGGAACCGCGTGCCGAGCACCGCCAGCAGCTCCGCCGCGTCGACGAGCGACTCCCGGCTCCACACGCCGTCGGCGTCGAGCGGCATCTGCTCGATGAACCGGAGGTGCACCCGGGCGTCGACCGCCCAGGCGAGCAGGTCGGCGGCGTCCCCGAGGGTCTCCCGCATGAGCACGGCGTTGACCTTGAGCGGCTCGAGCCCCGCGTCGCGCGCCGCCGCGATCCCGGCCAGGACGGCGTCCAGCCGATCCCGCCGCGTGAGCCGGGCGAAGTGCTCGCGGTCGACCGTGTCGAGGGAGATGTTCACCCGGTCGAGCCCGGCGGCGAGCAGCGCGGGGAGCCGCCGGTCGAGCCCGATGCCGTTCGTGGTGAGCGCCATCGGCACACCGGGTGCCGCCTCCCTGGTGGCCGCGAGGATCTCGGCGAGGTCCGCGCGCATGAGCGGCTCGCCTCCCGTGAAGCGCACCTCCCGGATCCCGAGGTCCCGCGCGCCGATCCCGACGAGCCGGGCGATCTCGGCGGGGGTCAGCAGGTCACGGCGCGGGATGGCGGGCAGCCCTTCCTCCGGCATGCAGTACGTGCAGCGGAGGGAGCACTTCTCCGTCACGGAGACCCGCAGATCGCGGCCGAAGCGCCCGAAGCGGTCGATGAGGCCGGCCTCGTCGGGCCGGTCGGCGGTGTCGACCCGAGCGCGCGGCACGCGCAGGTTGCCGATGTTCACCGCCGTCACGGGTCCAATCTCGCACAGCGCTGCGGGGTGCTCGCGTGGAAGCATGGATCCATGGCGGTCTTCTCCCCAGGTTTCCGCGGTCGGCGGCGCGACACGAACCCGGCGCTCCCGCCCGGGCAGTACGAGGAGCACGGCTTCCCGGTCCTGTCTGCGGGCCCGACGCAGCGGGTGCGGCTGGACGACTGGCGCTTCACGCTGACGACGGAGGCGGGGGCTGCGCGGAGCTGGTCCTGGCAGGAGCTGATGGCGCTCGGCCCGGAGACGATCGAGACCGCGATCCACTGCGTGACGAGCTGGTCCAAGTTCGGCACGCACTGGCGCGGCGTCTCCGTGGACAAGCTCCTCGCGGGCGTCGACACGGAGGCGGGGTTCGCGATGGCCGGCAGCTACGGCGGCTACACGACGAACCTGCCGCTCGCGGACCTCACGGGCGGGAAGGCCTGGATCGCGTTCGAGTTCGACGGGGCTCCGCTCGCACCCGAGCACGGCGGTCCCGCGCGCCTCCTGGTGCCGCACCTGTACTTCTGGAAGAGCGCGAAGTGGGTGAACTCGCTGACGCTCATGACGCACGACCGGTCCGGCTTCTGGGAGAGCCTCGGGTACCACCGGCACGGCGACCCGTGGTTGGAGGAGCGCTATTCCTGACCCGAACCGCTGGGTGCCGGCGACGCTCGTCGACGACCACGTCGAGACCGCGTCGGCCCGCACCCTGCGTCTCAGCGCTCCGGATCTGGGACCCGCGCTCGCCGGGCAGCACGTCGACATCCGGCTCACCGCGGCCGACGGCTACACGGCGCAGCGCTCGTACTCCCTCTCCTCCGCCGCAGGCGCCGACCCGATCGAGGTGACGGTCGAGCGGTTCGACGACGGGGAGGTCTCCCCGTACCTCGTCGACGAGCTCGAGGTCGGCGATGCGATCGAGGTGCGCGGCCCGGTGGGCGGCTGGCTCGTCTGGCGTCCGGAGGCGGGGAGCCGCCCGGTGCAGCTCATCGCGGGCGGCTCGGGCGTCGCGCCCCTCATGGCGATGCTGCGGACCCGCCAGGCGGCGGGCTCGACGACGCCGTTCCGGCTGCTGTACGGCGTCACCGATCCGGACCGGCTGTACTACACCGAGGAGCTCGCGCACCTCGCGGAGGCGGAGGGGGTGACGGTGGACATCCGCTACTCCCGGCGCGTGCCGGAGGGGAGCACGGCGGTCCCGCACCGCATCACCCCGGACGACCTCGCGGCGCTCGTGACGCCGCCGGAGGCGGACCCGTCGGTCTTCGTGTGCGGCCCGACCGGCTTCGTCGAGGCGATCGCCGACGCGCTCGTCGCGCTGGGGCACCCCGAGCACCGGATCAGGACGGAGCGCTTCGGCCCGACCGGCTGAGCGGCTCCTCCAGGCCGCCGGGTCCTGGAGGAGCCGAGCGCGGGCCGGTCAGTCCTCCGGAGCCGCGGCGCCCATCCCCTGCCGGATGGTGTCCATGACGGTCGTGTCCGCGAGCGTCGTGACGTCCCCGACGGGCCGGTTCTCCGCGACGTCGCGCAGGAGGCGCCGCATGATCTTGCCGGATCGGGTCTTCGGCAGCTCGGCGACGACGAGGATCTGCCGCGGGCGGGCGATCTTGCCGATCTGCTTCGCGACGTGCTCGCGGAGCTCGCTCGCCACCTCCGGACCGCCGTCGCCGGCCTCCTGCCGCAGGATCACGAACGCGACCACGGCCTGCCCGGTCGTCTCGTCGGAGGCGCCGACCACGGCGGCCTCGGCGACCTTCGGGCTGGAGACCAGCGCGGACTCGATCTCGGTCGTCGACAGGCGGTGGCCGGCCACGTTCATCACGTCGTCGACGCGGCCGAGCAGCCAGAGGTCGCCGTCGTGGTCCCGCTTCGCGCCGTCGCCGGCGAAGTACCTGCCCGGGAACCGGGACCAGTACGTCTCCTTGTACCGCTCGTCGTCGCCCCAGATGGTCCGCAGCATGCTCGGCCACGGGTCGGTGAGCACGAGGTACCCGCCGGAGCCGTCCGGTACGGAGTTCCCCGCGTCGTCGACGACGTCCGCCCCGATCCCCGGCAGCGCCTTCATCGCGGCGCCAGGCTTGCTCGCGGTGACCCCGGGCAGCGGGCTGATCATCAGCGACCCCGTCTCGGTCTGCCACCAGGTGTCGACGACCGGGGTGCGCCCGCCGCCGATGTGCTCGCGGTACCAGACCCACGCCTCCGGGTTGATCGGCTCCCCCACGCTGCCCATCAGCCGCAGGCTCGAGAGGTCGTACTGCGCGGGGATGTCCGCGCCCCACTTCATGAACGTGCGGATCGCGGTCGGCGCGCAGTACAGGATCGTGACGCCGTACCGCTGCACGATCTCCCACCAGCGGCCGCGGTGCGGCGCATCCGGTGCGCCCTCGTAGATCACGGAGGTCGTCGCGTTCGCGAGCGGCCCGTAGACGACGTAGGAGTGCCCGGTCACCCACCCGATGTCGGCCGCGGTCCAGTACACGTCCGTCTCGGGCTTGAGGTCGAACACCTCCCACTGGGTCCAGGAGGCGCCGAGCAGGTACCCCGCGGAGGTGTGCAGGATCCCCTTCGGCTTGCCCGTGGTGCCGGAGGTGTACATCACGTACAGCGGGTGCTCCGCGTCGAACGCCTGCGCCTCGTGCGTGCGCTCGGCGGTGTCGACGGTGTCGTGCCACCACAGGTCCCGGCCGTCGACCATCTCGACGGCGCTCCCCGTCCGCTTCACGACGACCGTGCTGCGCACGTCGGGGCACTGCTGCAGCGCCTCGTCGACCACCGGCTTCAGCGGCACCTCCGCGCCCTTGCGCCAGCCGCCGTCCGCCGTCAGCACGACCCGGGCGTCGCAGTCGAGGATCCGCGTCGCGAGCGCGTCCGCGGAGAACCCGCCGAACACGACCGTGTGCGGGGCGCCGATGCGGGCGCACGCGAGCATCGCGATCACCGTCTCCGGGATCATCGGCATGTAGATCGCGACCCGGTCGCCCGCCTGCACGCCCAGCGCCTCGAGCGTGTTCGCAGCCTGGCAGACCCGCTCCGTCAGCTCGCGGTACGTGATCACGCTGCGGTCGCCGTCGGGCTCGCCCTCGAAGTAGTAGGCGACCCGGTCCCCGAGCCCCGCCTCCACGTGCCGGTCGAGGCAGTTCACCGCCACGTTGAGCTTCCCGCCCACGAACCACTTCGCGAACGGCGCGTTCGACCAGTCGAGCACCTCGGTGAACGGCTCGGCCCAGGTCAGCCGCTTCGCGCGCTCTCCCCAGAACGCGACCCGATCGGCGTCCGCCTCGGCGTAGACGGAGGCGTCGACGTTCGCCTGCGCGGCGAACTCCGGGCTCGGCGGGAAGGTGCGGTCCTCGGAGGCGAGGTTGTCCAGAGCGGGGGTCACGGTGTCGGTCACGGCGTCGTCCTTCCGGGCAGCACCTTCGCCGCCCACCAGCACGCTACGCGGAACGGTCGCCGAGTTCGCCCTCGACGGCCCCTGCGGGCCGCGACGGACGGCACCTCCGGGCGAGGACCTGGCGCCGAGCCACCCGATCGCGGCCGCGCCGAGGCTGTCGGAGGGTGGGTGGAACATGCGGTTGACGCGGCGTGTTGTACTCCGCGGGCCGATGAGGAGGCAGTGATGCGAGGAGATCGGGTGGAGGTCGTCGTCGACGTGGGCGACGGCACGAGGACCTACGAGGTCGAGGCGACGCGGGCGGGCCGGCGCGTGGACGTGCGGACCGGGCGCGGCCTGGTGGAGGTGGTCGAGGTGACCCGCGGCGGCACCCCGGTGCGCACCGCGCGCTTCATGGCACAGCGCGTGGTCGCGATGGTCGAGCACCCGGCGTCGCCGGACGGCGGCGCCGACGAGGTGGTGACGCTGCACCGCGCCGCATAGCGCGGCGCCCTGCGCCCCTCAGGCGGCGGGCCGCCTGGTGCTGCCCGCGAGGAGCGTGATGACGTAGAAGACGGCACCGGCGAGGAACGCGAGGGCCATCAGGAACGAGAGCCAGCCGCTGTCGAGCATCAGGGTGAACACGCCCGCGACGAAGGCCACGAGCACGGAGACCAGGCCCCAGAGCGCCGCCGTGACCGCGAGCCCCTCGCGGCGGGCCACGGCGAGGAGCCGGAAGGCGACGACCACGATCGCCAGGCCGATCAGCACGTGCAGGCCGAGGACGATGCCGTGCACCACCTTCGAGCCCGCGGCGGGGACGAGGTTCACGCCCATGCCGAGGAGGAACTCGAGGGCGAGCGCGCTCAGCGCCTCCCGGGAGCGCCGCGCGAGCGGCGTGCGTGCGGCGGTCTGCGCGGCATCGGTCATGGTGGAATCCTCCTCGTCGGACGGGACACCAGCAGTCTCGACGCGCGAGCGCAGCGCCACATCCTCCGCAGGGAGGCGGTCGGCTGAATCCGCGGGTCGTACGACCGCGCGCGGATCGGCGCAGATGGCCGGCACGGCGACACCATCCGGCCGCCGGGCGTCACGCCGGACGTCGCGGTGGTCATCGCGCGGGCGACGCGGTCGGTGCGACCGTCACCGAGCCCGGCTCGCGACCCGAGCGTCGACGACCGGTCGCGGCCAGGTGCTTGACAGCGCCGCACGAGGTTCCTAGGTTCATTAGTCAAGTAATGAACCAGGGAGGTGATGAGTGCTCACGGACGACCGACCGATCTTCCAGCAGATCGCGGACCAGCTGGCGGACGGCATCCTCGCGGGTACCTACCTCCCCGGCGCCCCGGTGCCGTCGACGAACGAGCTCGCCGCGTTCCACCGCATCAACCCCGCGACCGTCGGCAAGGGCGTGAACCTCCTCGTCGACGCCGGCGTGCTCGAGAAGCGCCGGGGCCTCGGGATGTACGTCACGGCGGGGGCGCGCGAGCGGCTCCTCGCCGATCGGCGCGCCTCCTTCGCCAGGGACTTCGTCGCCCCATTGCTCGCCGAGGCCGCCTCGCTCGGCCTCGCCACCGCCGAGGTGCACCGCATCATCGATCAAGGAGTGCAGTGATGTCCCCCACCGCCATCCGCCTCGCCGGCGTCTCCCGCCGCTTCGGCCGGACGTTCGCGCTCGACGGCGTGACCGTCGACGTGCCGTCCGGCGTCGTGTGCGGTCTGCTCGGCCGCAACGGCGCCGGCAAGACGACGCTGATGTCGATCCTCGCCGGTCACGACCGGCCGTCGACCGGCACCGTGCAGGTGCTCGGTCGCGACCCGTTCGAGCACTCCGCGGTGATGGGCTCGATCAGCCTGATCCGCGACAACCAGCGCTACCCCGACGACTTCCGACTGAAGCACGTGCTCCGGATCGCGCCGCGCTTCCACGAGCGCTGGGACGCGGACCTGGCGGCGGCGCTCGTCGACGACTTCCGCCTTCCGGCCAGGACCACGATCAAGAAGATGTCGCGGGGCCAGCAGTCCGGCCTCGGCATCGTGATCGGGCTCGCGTCGAAGGCGCCGGTGACGATCTTCGACGAGCCCTACCTGGGTCTCGACGCCACCGCGCGGCGGATCTTCGCGGACCGGCTGCTCGCCTCCCGCTTCGACGACGCCGACGAGCGGACGATCGTGCTCTCCACGCACCTCATCGACGAGATGGAGCAGCTGCTCGACCACGTCCTCGTGCTCGACGCGGGCCGACTGGTCCGCTCGGGCACGACGGACGAGGTGACCGCTGGCGCGCACGCGCTGAACGGTCCGGCGGACGCGGTGCTCCGGCTCGCCGGCGGCCGCGAGCCGATCAGCAGCCACCGCGTCGGCGGGCTGCTCTCCCTGGTGTTCGCGGGTGCCGCGCCGGCGGGGCTCGCGGCGGAGGCCCGGACGGCCGGCGTGGAGCTCGCCCCGGTCGGGCTGCAGGACCTCGTGGCCGCGCTCGGCGACGGCCGGTCGCAGGACGGGCGGCAGGAGGCGGCGGCATGAGCGCGCTCACCGCCCGCCCCGCGCGGCCGCTCGACGTGGTCGCGCTCCAGTACGCGCAACCGAACCGGATGGTCGGCATCCCCTTGCTCATCCTCGGCACCGTGGTGGTCCTCACGATCGCCATCTCGATCGCGGTCCTCCGAGCCGGCGGCCGCCTCACGGACTCCAGCCAGAACGGGTGGATCCTCTGGAGCGTCATCGGCTACACGGTCGCGGTCGGTGTGCAGAACGTCGGGACGAGCTTCCCGTTCGCGCTCGCGCTCGGCGCCACCCGGCGCACGTTCGTGCTCGGCAACCTGCTCACGGCCGCGGCGCAGGCCGCGCTCGTCGCCGCGGCCGCGCTCGCGCTCCTCGGCCTCGAGACCGCGACCGGCGGCTGGTTCATCGGCGCGTCCGTCCTGCGGGTCCAGGCGCTCGGGAACGGCGATCCGGCGCAGCTCGCCGGCGCGATGTTCCTGTCCATCCTGCTCGCGCTCTCGGTCGGGAGCGTGTTCGGCGCCGCCTGGATCCGGTTCGGCCCCCTCGGCCCGTTGCTCCTCAGCGCCGGGAGCGCGGCCGTCGTCGCGCTGCTCCTCCTGCTGCTCGTGCCCTTCGGAGGCGCCATCAGCGCCGCCTCGCGACCGTGGTGGCCGGTGGCCGCCGCGACCCTCGTCGTCGTGCTCGCGCTCGGCGCCCAGTACCTGTTCCTGCGCCGCGCCAGCGTGCGCTGACCGCCCGCCCCCGGAGGTCGCCATGAGCACCACCGTCTCCCGTCCTGCGGCCCCCGCCGACGTCGTCGTACTGCAGTACGCGGTGCCGATCCGCATGGTCGCCATCCCGCTCGGGATCCTCGTGGCCGCCGTCGTGGTGATGACGGCGATCACCTGGACCGTCGTCCGCGGCGGCGGCTCCGGCGCGGACCTCGAGTACAACGGCGCCGTCGTGTGGAGCCTGTTCGGCTTCGTCGTCGCGGTCGGCGTGCAGTCCGTATCGGTGACGTTCCCGCTCGCGCTCGCCCTGGGCACGACCCGCCGCACGTTCACGATCGGCACGCTCGTGAGCGCCGCGGTCGAGTCCGTGATGCTCGCGGCGGCGGCCCTCCTCCTGCTCGGCCTCGAGCGACTGACCGGCGGGTGGTTCGTCGGTGCCCCCGTGCTCGCCGACGCCACCCTCGGTGGCGGGAACCCGCTGCTCCTCGTCGGGACCATGTTCGGCCTGAGCCTGACCGCGTTGTCCGTCGGCGCGCTCTACGGCGCCGCGTGGATCCGGTTCGGCGCGTGGGGCCCTGCCGGGCTCGGGATCGCGAGTGCGGTGCTGCTCGCCGCGGTGCTGCTCGTCGCGCAGCCGGTGATCCCCGGCCTCACGGCGGCCGTGGGCGCCTGGGGGTCCGTCCTCATCGGCACGGCGCTCGTCGTCGTGTCGATGACCGGCGCCTACGTCCTCCTCCGGCGCGCGAGCGTGCGCTGACGCCGTCCGCTCATTCGGTCGAAGCACCACGATGCGGCCGGGATCCGGGGAGCATCAGCGCATTCGAGCAGCACGTGCAGAGAACACGAAAGGCCCGCACGAGGCGGGCCTTGGGAGAGCTGGGGTACCTGGACTCGAACCAAGAACAACTGAACCAGAATCAGCCGTGTTGCCAATTACACCATACCCCAGAGCCGCAGCCAGAGGGCTGCAGACCGGCGGCCCGTGGTGTGCGGACCGGTCGGCAAGCATACCCGACGCGGGCGGCGGATCCCGCCGCCGGCCCACTGCGCGCCTCCTGCCCTCCTGAGCGACATCTGCCCAGCGGCGCCGCAGGGCACCAGTCGCTCAGCGGGTCAGGAGCGACCGGAGGGCGATGGGCGCGGCTTCGGCGGGCGGTGCAGCACGGTGCCGGTCCGGGTCGCGAACCAGCGGACCACCGGCGGCCGGAGCGCCAGGACGAGGCCGGCGACGACCAGGAGCGAGACGGCGAAGACGATCAGCCCGGCCGGGCTCGTGTCGTCGCGACCGGCGTACATGTGGTTCAGGTTGCGGAGCGCGCCCGTGGCGAGCACGAGGAACACGTGCACCGCGGTGAACGCGACCAGGAACCACATCGTCCACCAGTGCACACGCTTCGCGACGCGGACGGGGAACCGCCGATCGAGGAACCGCAGCCGCGCCGCGAACCCCGGCGCCGCACGCAGCCCGGTGAGCACCGCGACGGGCGCGGCGAGGTACACGACCGCGAAGTAGCTCAGCTGCTGCAGCGCGTTGTAGTCGATCCAGCCGTCCTCCGTCGGCCAGGCGAACGAGGCGTACTGGAGCCCGGCGGACAGCGCCTGCGGCACGACGGCCCAGCTCGTGGGCACGATTCGCGCCCAGTGGCCGCTCACCGCGGCGAGCACGACGAACAGCACCCCGTTCAGCACCCAGAGGGTGTCGGCGACGAAGTGGGACCAGAGGTCGATCGCGATCCGGACCGGCACGTTCGCGGTGCGGATCCGCCCGTCGTTGCGCCGCGTCCAGAACGTGGTGGGGCGGCCGCCCCGGTGGATCCGCCAGCCCGAGCGCACCGTGAACAGGAGGAAGACGGCGTTCAGCCCGTGCTGCCAGGCCGCCCAGGCGGGGAAACCGACAGGCGTCCCGGCGGGCTGCGGGGCCGCCCCGGACCAGGTGCCGACGAACGCCTCCCCCGCCCCGGAGAACCGGAGGAGCCGCGCGGCGACCACGACGAGCACGACGAGGACGACAAGGCCGACGGCGACCCACGGCCACCGTCGACGGACGGCGGCCTGCGCCGGGCCGGCGCTCACGCTCCGGTCGGGAGGGCGCCGCGCAGCTTCCGCACGCGGGCCAGCGTCTCCGTGCTGCCGAGGATCGCGAGCGACTCGAACAGCGGCGGGGAGACCCGGCGGCCGCTCGTCGCGACGCGGACCGGGCCGAACGCGACGCGCGGCTTGAGCCCCAGCCCGTCGATGAGCGCGCCCTCGAGCGCGACGCGCACGCCCTCCACGGTCCACTCCTCCGCGGCGGCGAGCGCCTCCTCCGCGGCGGCGAGCACCTCGCCCGCGTTCTTCGGGAGGGACGCGACGGCGGCCTCCTCGGCCTCGAGCGCGTCCGCGGTCGTGAAGAAGGAGGCGAGCAGGTCGGGCGCCTGCCCGAGCAGCTGCATGCGCTCCTGCACGAGCGGCGTGAGCTCCCGGAGCAGCGCGAGCTGGTCGGGGGTCGGCTCGGCCGGCAGCACGTCCTTCACCTGCAGGTACGGCACCATGCGGGCGGCGAGGTCGTCGGGGTCGAGCAGGCGGATGTGGTCCCCGTTGATGGACTCGGCCTTCTTCAGGTCGAAGCGGGCCGGGTTCGGGTTCACGTTCCGGATGTCGAACGCCGCCGCGAGCTCCTGCTTCGAGAAGACGTCTCGGTCCGGCCCGATCGACCAGCCGAGCAGCGCGAGGTAGTTGAGCAGCCCCTCCGGGATGAAGCCCCGCTCCCGGTGGAGGAACAGGTTCGACTCCGGGTCGCGCTTCGACAGCTTCTTCGTGCCGTCGCCGAGCACGAGCGGCATGTGCCCGAAGCGCGGCACCCAATGCGCCACGCCGATGTCGATGAGCGCGTGGTACAGCGCGATCTGCCGGGGCGTCGAGGGCAGCAGGTCCTCGCCCCGCAGCACGTCGGTGATCCGCATCATCGCGTCGTCGACGGGGTTGACGAGCGTGTAGAGCGGCTTACCGCCGGGCCGGACGACCACGAAGTCGGGGAACGAGCCCGCGGCGAAAGTGATCGGGCCGCGGATCAGGTCGTCGAAGGACAGGTCCTCGTCCGGCACCCGGAGGCGCAGGGCCGGCTGCCGGTCGGCCGAGCGGTACGCGTCCCGCACGGCCGGGTCGCGCTCCCAGTTCCCGTACCCGAGCTGGACCGCGCGGCCCTCCTCGCGGTTGCGGGCCTCGATCTCCTCCGCGGTCATGAAGGACTCGTAGAGGTGCCCGGAGGCGGTGAGCCGCTCGATCACGTCCCGGTAGATCTCGCCGCGCTGCGACTGCCGGTACGGCTCGTCCGGGCCGCCCTTGTGGATCCCCTCGTCCCAGTCGAGCCCCATCCAGGTGAGCGCGTCGATGATCTGCTCGAACGACTGCTCGGTGTCGCGGGCGGCATCGGTGTCCTCGATCCGGAACACGAAGGTGCCGCCGGTGTGCCGGGCCTGCGCCCAGTTGAACAGGGCGGTGCGCACGAGGCCGACGTGCGGCAGCCCCGTCGGCGAGGGACAGAAGCGGACGCGCACCTCGGAACCGGTGGCGGTCGTGAACGGATGCGCGGTCGACATGGCGATCCGTGAGTCTACCGGCGCAGCACTTCGCGCCGATCAGGCCGGTCCGCGCGACGCGCCGCCTGTGGAGGGCGCCGGCTCGGCGTGCCGCGGAACGGGCCTGATCCGTGCGATGTCAGCGGGCGCGGGTGGTGTTCACCAGGCGGCCGATGCTGCCGATCTCGATCTCGACCCGCTGGCCGGCCACGATCTCGAGGTCGCCGAGCGGGCTGCCGGTGAGGATCACGTCGCCCGGGAGCAGCGTCCACACGTCCGACACGCGCGCGACGATCTCCGGGATCGACAGGATCAGGTCGCGGGTGTGGCCGGTCGAGCGCTCCTGGCCGTCCACCACCGTGCGGATCGGCACCCCGCGCGGGTCGAGGTCGGTCTCGATGGACGGGCCGAGCGGGCAGAACGTGTCGTACCCCTTCGCCCTGGCCCACTGGCCGTCGTCCATCATCTGGTCGATGGCGGTGACGTCGTTCGCGATCGTGTAGCCGAAGATCACGTCGTCGGCGTCCTCCTCCGCCACCCGCTTGGCGACGGCGCCGATCACGATGGCGAGCTCCCCCTCGTGCACGATCCGGCCGGGCACCGGCGGCAGCTGGATCGCGTCGTTCGGGCCGACGACCGAGGTGTTCGGCTTGAGGAAGATCACCGGGTCGGTCTTCGAGCCCGGCGGCAGCAGCGCCTCCACCCCGGGGTAGTTCAAGCCGATGCCGACGACCTTCGAGCGCGGGATGACGGGCGCGAGCAGGCGCGCCTCCGCGAGCGGCACGCGCTCCCCCGTCGTGTCGAACCCCTGGAACATCGGATCGCCGGCGAGGACGACGAGGTCCTCGTCGTCGACGATCCCGAACTGCGGGTCGCTGCCCCCTGCGGTGAACCGAGCGATCTTCACGGGCGACGAGCCTACCGGGGGTGCATTTCGAAGGGTTTTCTGGCGCCCCAGACGGCAGAAAACCCTTCGAAATGCACCGGCAGCCCTGATCGAGGCCAGAATTCCTCCATGCCCGAGATGCCGGAGGTGCACGCGCTCGCGGACGACCTCGCCGAGCGGCTCGTCGGGCACGTGGTCGCCCGGTTCGACGTCTCCGCCATCTCGGCGCTGAAGACCTTCGATCCGCCCGCGTCCGCGGTCGTCGGCGAGACCGTGCGCGATGTGACCCATTTCGGCAAGTTCCTCGACGTCGACCTCGGCGACGTGCACCTCGTGATCCACCTCGCGAAGGCGGGCTGGATCCGCTGGCACGACGTCCTCCCGCCCCCTCGCGCGGGCCGGGGCGCGCTCGCCGCGCGACTCGCGCTCGACGACGGGTCCGGCATCGCGATCACGGAGGCGGGCACGAAGAAGTCCCTGGCGATCTCCGTCGTCCGCGACCCCCTCGACGTGCCGCGCATCGCGACGCTCGGGCCCGATCCGCTGGCGGACGCGTTCACGGAGGAGCGGTTCGCCGCCGTGCTCGCCGACGCGGGGCGCGCGCAGATCAAGGGGGTGCTGCGCGACCAGGCGAGGATCGCCGGCATCGGCAACGCCTACTCGGACGAGATCCTGCACGCGGCGAGGATGTCGCCGTTCAAGCCCGCGGCGATGGCACCGGAGGAGGTGCACCGGCTGTACGAGGCGATGCGCGAGGTCCTCGCCGACGCGATCCGCCGCTCGGAGGGCCTCCACATGGCGGACCTGAAGGGCGAGAAGAAGGCGGGCATGCGCGTGCACGGCCGCACGGGTGAGCCGTGCCCGGTCTGCGGCGACACGATCAGGCAGGTGCGCTTCGCCGACAGCTCCCTGCAGTACTGCCCCACCTGCCAGACCGGCGGCAAGCCGCTCGCGGACCGGGCGCTGAGCCGGCTCGGCATCACGCGGTAGCGGGGCGAGGCGGCCGCAGCACGTCGAGGCTGCGGTCCACGACCGCGGCCGCGACCGTGCGGATCGGCGTGTTCGTGCGGCGCGCGTACGCGCGGATCGCCCGGAACGCCTCGTCGACGCCGAGGCCCGCGCTCCCCGCCAGCACACCCTTCGCCTGCTCGATGACGACGCGGGAGTCGAGCGCCTCCTGCAGCTGCTCGGCGACCGCCCGGGAGGCGTGGAGCACGCGCGCCTGCAGGACGCCGATCGTCGCCACATCGGCGAGCGCCCGGGCCGCGGCGAGGTCGGCGTCGTCCAGCGGGCGCACCCGCGGGTCGAGCAGGTTCATCGTGCCGATCACCTCCCGCCGCAGCCGCATCGGCACGGCGTGGACCGAACGGAAGCCGCGATCCCTGGCGGCGCGGGCGAAGTCCGGCCACCGCGCCGCCTCCTGCGCGATGTCGCCGACCGACACCGGCTCGCCGGTCCTGAAGCAGTCGAGGCAGGGGCCTTCCCGGGCCGACAGCTGCACGAGCTCGACCACGTCGACGTCCTCGTCGGTGGCCGCGAGCAGCTGCAGCTCGCCGTTCGGGTCGGCGAGCAGCAGCCCGCCGGCCGCGACGGCGAGCACCTCCGTGCACGTGTCGAGGAGGGTGTGCAGCAGTTCGATCAGGTCGTAGTCGGTGGTGAGGGTGTCGGAGAGCGCCACGAAGGCCCGGCCGAGCCGCGCCTCCCGGGTCTCGCGCTGCGCGGGAGCGACGACGGGCCGGACCATCCCGCCACGATCGGACGGGGCCCGACCGCGGTCGAGAGCACTTCGCCCCCTCCGCTCACGCCGCGCGGAACCTCGCGGCCGGCGGGCAGTCGAACGGGTCGGCGTGCCGCAGGCCCACCCGCTGCAGGTAGCGCACGACGATCCGCCACGACTGCAGCAGGGTCGTCTCGGTGTACGGCACGCCGAGCTCGGCGCAGTACTGCCGCACGATCGGGCGCGCGCGGCGCAGGTTGACGCTCGGCATGCTCGGGAACAGGTGGTGCTCGATCTGGAAGTTCAGGCCGCCCATCCCGACCCGGACGAGCAGGCCGCCGCGGATGTTCCTGGAGGTGAGCACCTGCCTCCGGAGGTGGTCGAGCCGTTCACGCGCGTCGATGATCGCCATGCCCTTGTGGTTCGGCGCGAAGCTCGCCCCCATCGTGAAGCCGAACACCGCGAGCTGGACGCCCATGAACGCGGCCCCGACGATCGGGCCGGCGGCGAGGAACACGAGCACCGGGAAGCCGAGCAGCCGCGCCGCGATGAGCGCGCCCTCGAGCAGCCGGTGCTCGACGTGCTCGCCCTTGATGACCGCGAGCACCGCGTTCCGGTGCAGATCGACGCCGGCGAGCAGCAGGAGGGGGAAGAAGAACCAGCCCTGCAGGCGCATCAGCCGCCCGGGGAGCCCGGTGCGGCTCGCGGCGTCGATCGGGGTGAAGACGAGCGCGCCGGGTTCGATGTCCCCGTCCTTGCCCATCGTGTTCGGGTTCGCGTGGTGACGGGAGTGCTTGTGCATCCACCACCCGTAGCTGAGGCCCACGCCGAGGTTGCCGATCCATCGGGACAGCGCCGCGTTGCGCGCGTTCGACGAGAACACCTGGCGGTGGGCGCTGTCGTGCGCGAGGAACGCCGTCTGCGTGAACAGCACGCCGAACAGGCCGGCCACGAGCAGCTGCCACCAGGTCGGCCCGAGGAGCAGGAGGGCCGTGACGGCGCCGGCGAACGCGCCGACGAGGAGGGCCGCGCGGACGACGTACCAGCCCGGCCGGCGCCCGAGCAGCCCGGCCGCCTGGACACGGCGGCGCAGCTCGGTGAAGTCGCTGGCATGCTGCCGCTCGGCGGTGCCGGGCGGCCCGCTGCGGGGCGTCGTGGTGCGCACGGCACCGAGGGGACGGACGGGGGCGGCAGGCTCGGACATGATGCTCCGGATCGCGATGGACGGGCATCGCCGAGGTCTGGAGCGACGGGAGCAGCCTAAGCAGGCCGGAGGCGCCCTCGTGCCGTGCGAGGCGATCCATTGCCGCTGCTCAGGTTCGCGGATCCGGAAGAATTCGCCGACACGCCGGGTCCGAGCGCTCGGACCCGGGGGGTCGCGCAGAAATTCCGGATCCGCGAGAGGAAGCCGGATCCGGGAGGGTCAGGCCAGGCGGTGCATCCAGCCGTGGTGGTCGGGGCGGCGACCGTACTGGATGTCCGTGAGCTCCTCGCGGACGCTCATCGTCAGCGCCCCGGGCTCGGCGTCGGGCGCGCCGATCTCGAAGTCGCGCGCCTTCAGCCGCCCGATGGGCGTGATGACCGCGGCGGTGCCGCACGCGAACGCCTCCACGATGCGCCCGGACTCGACGCCCTCGCGCCACTCCGCGACCGAGAACCGACGCTCCTCGACCACGTGCCCGCGCTCCTCGAGCAGCCGGATCACGGAGGAACGAGTGATCCCCTCGAGGATCGTGCCGAGCGCGGGCGTGACCACGCGGCCGTCCTCGTATACGAAGAAGACGTTCATCCCGCCGAGCTCCTCGACCCAGGTGCGCTCCTCCGAGTCGAGGAAGAGCACCTGCTGGCAGCCCTGCTCGTACGCCTCCGCCTGCGGCAGGAGGCTGGCGGCGTAGTTACCGCCCGTCTTCGCGGCGCCCATCCCGCCCCGGCCGGCCCGCGACCAGTCCTCCGAGAGCCAGATCGACACCGGCGCGATGCCGCCGTGGAAGTAGGCGCCCGCCGGGGAGGCGATGACGTGGAAGTCGACCCCGTGCGCGGGGCGGACGCCGAGGAACGCCTCCGAAGCGATCATGAACGGGCGGAGGTAGAGGCTCGTCTCCGGCGCGGACGGCACCCAGTCCTTGTCGATCCCCACGAGGTGCTCGATCGCCGCGATGAACGCCGACTCGGGCAGCTCGGGCAGCGCGAGGCGACGGGCCGAGCGCTGCATGCGCTCCGCGTTCGCCTCCGGCCGGAACGTCCAGACGGAGCCGTCGGCCCAGCGGTAGGCCTTGAGGCCCTCGAAGATCTCCTGCGCGTAGTGCAGGACCGCCGCGGCCGGGTCCAGGGTGAGCGGCCCGTACGGCTTCACGACCGCGTCGTGCCAGCCGCGCTGCTCCGACCAGGCGATGGAGACCATGTGGTCGGTGAAGTGCTTGCCGAACCCGGGGTCGGCCAGGATCGCCTCCCGCTCCGCCTCCGCCCGGCGAGCGGCCGACGGCGTCGTGTCGAAGTCGAGGGCGAACGAGGTGGTCGTGGTCATCGGTGCTCCAGGAAGGGGAGGGCGGCGCGGACCGCGTCGCCGATCTCGGTCGTCGTGCGCTCCGCCGACCCCCGCGAGGCGAGATCGGTGGTGACGGCGGCCGTGACCCTGCCGGCCGCCTCGGTGAGACCGAGGTGGTCGAGCAGCAGCGCGGTCGAGAGGATGGCGGCCGTGGGATCGGCCTTCCCCGTGCCGGCGATGTCCGGCGCCGAGCCGTGGACCGGCTCGAACATGGAGGGGAAGGCGCCGCTCGGGTTGATGTTCCCGGAGGCCGCGAGCCCGATGCCGCCGCTGATCGCGCCGGCCAGATCGGTGAGGATGTCGCCGAAGAGGTTGTCCGTGACGACGACGTCGAACCGAGCGGGGTCGGTGACGAGGAAGATCGTAGCCGCGTCCACGTGCAGGTAGTCCACCTCGACGTCCGGGAACTCCTCGCCCACCGCGTCGACGATGCGCTTCCAGAGCGAGCCGGCGGACGTCAGCACGTTCGTCTTGTGCACGAGGGTCAGCTGCCCCCGCCGCTCGGCGGCCTTCGCGAACGCGTACCGGACCACGCGCTCGACGCCGTACGCGGTGTTGACGCTCACCTCGTTGGCGATCTCCTGCGGGGTGCCGACCCGGATGGCGCCGCCGTTGCCGACGTACGGCCCTTCGGTGCCCTCACGCACGACGACGAAGTCGACCGCGCCGGGGTTCCGAAGCGGGCTCTCGACGCCCGGCCACAGCACGGTCGGGCGGAGGTTCACGTAGTGGTCGAGCGCGAACCGCAGCTTCAGCAGCAGCCCCCGCTCGATGTTCGCGTCCTTCAGCCGCGGATCCCCGGGCTTGCCGCCGACCGCGCCGAGGAGGATCGCGTCGTGCGTCGCGATCGCCGCGAGTTCGTCGTCCGGCAGCACGTCGCCGGTCGCGAGGTACCGGGAGGCGCCGAGCGAGAACTCGGTGGTCCGGATCTCCGCCTCCGCGCCGACCGCCGCGGTCATGACCTTGAGCGCCTCGGCCACCACCTCCGGACCGATCCCGTCGCCGCCGACGACCGCGAGACGGATGGTGCGGGGCATAGAGCGAGGTCCTTCCGGTACGGGGTCATCAGGCTACTCGCGCACCGCGGCGCCTTCCCTCGCCCGAGGCGTCGATGCGGGGACCCGAGCGCCGGGCCCCCGCATCTCCGCGCGGCTCAGTCGGTCACGCGGTGCAGGTCCCGCACCGGCTCGCCCTCGCGGTACGCGACCCGCGGGATGACCTCCCCGCGGAAGTACGCGCGACCCCGGCGGTAGTACAGGGCGAGCAGCACGAACCCGATGAGCAGGCCGACGATGCCGACGAAGCCGGTCGCGCCGATGCCGAAGATCGTCACGTTCTTGCCGTTCGCGTCCTGCAGCCAGTCCGGGAGCGAGTACTCGTAGGCGCCGTAGACGAAGACGATCACGAGCATCACGCCGCCGAGGAACGGGAACAGGCCCCGGAACACGAAGCGGCCGACGCTCGTGAAGAGCGTCCGACGGTAGAACCAGGTGCAGGCGAAGCCCGTGAGCCCGTAGTAGAAGGCGATCATCAGGCCGAGCGAGCCGATGAGCGCGTTGTAGAGGCTCTGGCTGATCGCCGTGACGAGCAGGAAGAACACGCACGAGACCACGCCCATGCCGATGGTCGACCAGGTGGGCGTCTGGAACCGCGGGTGCATCCGCGAGAACACCGACGGGATCGCGCGGTGCGCGGCCATCGACAGGGAGGTCCTCGCCGTCGGGAGGATCGTCGTCTGGGTGCTCGCGGAGGCGGACGTGAGGATGGTCGCCGCGAAGAGCACCTGGAGCACGTGCCCGATCGGGCTGTTGCCGAACACGGCGCCCGACATGGCGCTGAACACGTCGCCCGAGTTGTTCGGGTTCGCGAGCCCGACGCCCTTCGTCCCGACGCCCGCGAAGGAGATCGTGGCGATGGAGACCAGGAGGTAGGTGACGAGCAGCAGCACCGTCGAGAGGATCGCGGCGCGGCCGGGCGTCTTCGCCGGGTCGCGCGTCTCCTCGTTCACCGAGACCGCGCTGTCCCAGCCCCAGTAGATGAAGATCGCGGCGAGGATCGCGGGCGCGACCGCCTGCGCGAAGTCGAGCCCGAACGGGTTGAACCAGCTCCACTGGAACGGGATGGAGTACGGCTCGCCGTTCCCGGACGCGACCCGGGCCAGTGCGGTCCCCGCGAACACGAAGAGCAGGAGGATCTCGAACCCGAGGAGGAAGTACTGGACCCGGGCGGAGATCTCGATCCCGCGGTAGCAGATCCAGGTCATGACCGCGATCCAGAGCAGGCCGACGATCGTCGATGCCCAGACGTTGTTCGCGAGCGCGGCGACCCCCGGCAGGCCGAACCCGCCGACGAACACGAACGAGTACTGACCGGCGACGAAGGCCAGGTTGGCCATCACGATGATGTCCGCGATGATGATCGCCCACCCGCCCATCCAGCCGGTGATCGCGCCGAACGCGCGCGTCGCCCAGGTGAACGTCGTCCCGCAGTCCGGGTCGGTGCTGTTCAGCTCCTTGTAGGCCTGCGCGATGAGGTACATCGGGATGAACGCGAGCAGGAGCATCGCGGGAGCGTGCACGCCGACCGGCGCGGTGCCGCCGACGATGATGAAGCCGAGGCTCGCGGCGAGACTGTAGGCCGGCGCGGTCGAGGCGGTGGCGACGACGACCGAGCCGAGCAGCCCGATCGCCCCCTTCTTCAGCCCCTTGTCGGCGGCCGCGTTCTCCGCGGCGACGGTGGTGATGAGCGGTTCGGACACGACGCCTCCATCCAGCTGCGGGGCACGACATCGGGCCCCTGAGGTGATCCGCTCCGGAGCCTAGCGCTCAGCGTGTTTCGAGCGGATCACGTTGCGCCAGAGACTTTCGACTGTCGGATCCGACGGTCCCGGCGTCAGTCTGCGACGAGATCGATGGCGACGAGGCGCGAGGCCTGGATCCGCTCGCGGATGTCGTCGAGGACGTCCTCCGGCGCCTCCGAGTCGATCGTCAGCACGCTCAGCGCGGTGCCGCCCGCGACGTCCCTGGCGATCTGCATGCCGGCGATGTTCACGCCCGCCTCCCCGAACGCGGCGCCGTACTGGGCGACGATGCCGGGCCGGTCGGTGTAGGTGAACACGACGTGATGGTCCGCGAGCGGGACCTCGACGTCGTACCCCTCGATCTCGGTGAGCTTCGCGATCTGCTTCGGCCCCGTGAGGGTGCCCGACACCGAGTGCGTGGAGCCGGAGGTGGTCGCGCCCTTCAGCGAGATGACGTTGCGGAAGTCGGTGCTGACCGGGTCCGTGATCAGCCGCACCTGGATGCCGCGCTCCTCGGCGAAGAGCGGCGCGTTGACGTACGAGACGTTCTCCGTCAGCGTGCGGACGAACAGGCCCTTCAGTGCCGCGAGCTTGAGCACGCTCACGTCGTACTCGTTCAGGTCGCCGCGGACCTCGACGTCGAGGTTCGCGATCGGGCCGTCCGCGAGCGCGGCGAACACCTGGCCGAGCCGCTCGACGAGCGGGATGCCCGGCCGGACGTAGGGGTCGATGATGCCGCCCGCGACGTTCACGGCGTCGGGCACGAGCTCGCCGCCGAGCGCGAGCCGCACGCTGCGCGCGACCGCGACGCCCGCCTTCTCCTGCGCCTCGTCGGTGGAGGCGCCGAGGTGGGGCGTGACCTGCAGGTTCGGCTCCGCGATGAGCGCCGGGTTCTTCGGCGGCTCGGACACGAACACGTCGAGCGCCGCGCCGGCGATGAGCCCGGCGGCGAGCGCACGCTCGAGCGCGGCCTCGTCGATGATGCCGCCGCGGCTGCAGTTCACGATCCGCAGCGAGGGCTTCGCGACCGCGAACTCCGGATCGCCGATCAGGCCGGTGGTCTCCGGGGTCCTCGGGATGTGGACCGTCACGAAGTCGGAGACTCGCATGAGCTCGTCGAGCCCGAGGAGCTGCACGCCGAGCTGCTGAGCGCGCGCGGGGGTGACGTAGGGGTCGTAGGCGACGAGGGTGACGCCGAACGGCTGGAGACGCTGCGCGACGAGCGTGCCGATGCGGCCGAGCCCGACGATCCCGACCGTCTTCTCGTACAGCTCGACGCCGGTGTACTTCGACCGCTTCCACTCCCCCGCCTTCAGCGACGCGTGCGCGTCGGGCAGATGGCGCGCGAGGCCGAGCAGGTGCGCGATCGCGAGCTCGGCGGCGGAGACGATGTTCGACGTCGGCGCGTTGACCACCATGACGCCGGCCTTGGTGGCTGCGGCGATGTCGACGTTGTCGAGGCCGACGCCGGCGCGGGCCACGACCTTCAGCCGAGCGCCTGCCGCGATCGCCTCCGCGTCCACCTGGGTCGCGGAGCGGACCAGGAGGGCGTCCGCATCGGCGAGCGCTGCGAGCAGCGCCGGACGGTCGGTGCCGTCCACGTCGCGGATGTCGAAGTCGGGGCCGAGGGCCGCGACGGTGGCGGGCGAGAGCTGCTCGGCGATCAGCACGACGGGCTTGGTCACGGTCCAGGAGCCTACCGACGCCTCGCGCCGCGCTCGCCACGCCCTGCTCGGGGTGGTCTCGAGGCCGCTCCGCGGCACCTCGACCACCGGATGCCCCGACGCTGCGCACCCGCCCCGCTGGTCTAGGTGCGAGCGAAGCGAGCCTCGAGACCACCCCGCCCCCGACCAGCGGGCGCGGCGGGTCAGCCTTTGCGGCCCTCGAACAGCGCGAGGAGATCGGCGAACAGCGGGTGCGCGGGTTCGATGCCGGTCACGACCGTCACGGCGCCGTCGGGCTCCTCCTCGCGGAGGATGCGCTGCAGCTCGACGCTCTCGGCGTCGTCCGGCACGTCGAAGCGGAGGGCGTCGGCGATCCCGCGCAGGAGGGCGTCCCTCGGCATGCCGCGCTCGGCGAGCTCCGCGGCGGGCCCGATGAAGCGCTCGTGACGGCTCAGCTTGCGGAGCGGCCCCCTGCCGACGCGCTCGACGGTGTCCGGCAGCTCCGGGTTGGAGAGGCGGCTGAGGATCTTCCGGCCGTACGCGGCCTGCTCCGCCTCGTCCAGCCCGAACTTGGCCACGAGGAGCGACCGCGTCTCCGCGATCGCCGCCTCCACCTCGCTCCGGATCGCGGGGTCGGTGATCGCGTCCGTGATCGAGTGGATGCCGCGCGCGAAGCCGTGGTACGCGGCGGTCGCGTGGCCGGTGTTGACGGTGAACAGCTTCCGCTCGATGAACGGCGCGAGGTCGTCGACCCAGTGCACGCCGACGATCGCAGGAGGTGCGCCGTCGAACGGGGTGCGGTCGATGACCCACTCGTGGAACGGCTCCAGCACCACGTCGAGGCCCGCGTCGGGGGCCTGCGCCGGAACGATGCGGTCGATGGCGGTGTTCGCGAACGCCGCGACGGCGTCGAGCCGGTCGGCGTCCGCCTCCGGCAGCGCTGCCCGCACCTCGGCCTCGAGCAGGTCCGTCGCGTTGATGGCGTTCTCGCACGCGAACACGGCGAGCCGGCCGCCCGCGATCACGTCCTCGCCGATCTCGATGCGCCGCTCGATCCCCCGCGCGATCACCGGCGCGACGAAGGGCAGGACGCGCGGCCCGACCGCCGTGGTGACGACGTCGGCCGTGGCGATCTCGTCCACGAGGCGCGCCTCCTCCGTCCGGCTGTTGATCGCCCGGAAGTCGGTGACGACCGTGGTCCTGCCGCCCTCGCCGATCTCGGTGACCCGGTAGGACTCGGCCGCGTCGAGCGCGTCGATCAGCGCGTCCGCGACGTCGGCGAACACCACCTCGTAGCCGCTCTCGTGCAGCAGCTCCCCCACGAACCCGCGGCCGATGTTCCCCGCGCCGAAATGCACCGCTTTCATGCCTCGGACGCTATCGCTCCGACACTCCGCGCCGCTGCACGCGTCCGTCCGGTCAGAGGGCGCCGATCACGGAGAGGAAGAACGCGAGCTGGCTGAGCGACAGCGCCTGGGAGGCGCAGAGCGCGAGCACGAGCACCAGCGCGAACCCGGCCGGCCGGCGCCTCCGGCCGAGCAGCAGGGCGGCCGCGTAGGCGACGACGGGGATGGCGATGCCGAGCAGGAGGACGACCCAGGCGGTCGCGGTCAGCTGACGACCCATGACGCCCGCGAACCCGAGCCAGACCACCAGGTTCGAGACGGCGCCGTAGACCTGCCAGAGGAACGCGAGGAGGAAGGCGAGGGCGATCCACAGGGTCGCCCTGCGGCGGGGGCGCGGCGGCGCGCCGGTGTCGGCGGTGTCGGCGCTCACGGGGATCCCGCCAGGATCGCGGGCCAGGGCACGAGCAGGACCGCGCCGAGCAGCAGGAGCGCGAGCCGCCGCGACGGCACGTGGACCCGCCACGCGACGATCGCGAACCAGACGACGGGGGCGAGCACGGCGAGCACGCGTCCCGCGACGTTGAGGACGAACGCCGCGATCTCGACGGCGGACCCTGACCCGGTGTCGAGGGATGCGGCGATCTGCAGCTGGAACGCGCTCCGGATCCAGAAGGCCGTCTCGATGACGGCGACGCCGCCGAGGACCCCGATCACCAGCAGGGCGAATCCGCCCCCTGAGGCTCGGCGGCCGCCGGAGGGTCGGTCGTCGATCAGCGGGGCCGGTCGCTCGGGCGCGGCGAGCGCGTCGTCGCCCTCCCAGGACAGCGCGTCCTCATCGGTCGGGTCGGTCATGGCCCCTCGATCCTGCCGCACTCGGCCGGCCGCTCCGCGCAGAGGCCCCGAGACGTAGGACCGCGGCCGCGGTCTCAGCCGTCCGTGATGCGCAGGACGACGCTCCCGGGCCCGTCGCCGCGATCGAGCAGCCGCTCCAGCGCGAGGTGCGCGCGGTACTGCCGGCCGTCCTCGCGGAAGGAGGTCGGCGACACGGACCGCCGCCGCCCGGCGGCCGGCAGCGCGGGGCTCATCCCCTCACGCTCCGCGTGCCGACCCGGGGCCGCTCAGCCGGTGAAGCGCGCGACCATCGGGGCGAGGTCCGCCGTGCGCACCGGCACCTCCCGGACCGCCTTACCCGGGTAGGGGGCCTCGATCATGTTGCCGCCGCCGGAGTACATGGTCACGTGGTAGAAGTCGCCGCTGCCGTAGAACAGCAGGTCGCCGGGCTTCGCGTCCTTGTACGGCACGAGCAGGCCCTGGCTCCGCGCGAACTGGTACTGGACGTTCACGCCGTGACCGCCGATGTTCCTGCCGGCGGCCGCGAAGGCGCCCATGGTGAGTCCCGAGCAGTCCCAGGCGTTCGGGCCAGCGGCGCCGAAGACGTAGGGGTCGCCGATCTGGGCGCGAGCGAATGCGATGACCTTGGCGGCGACGGAGGCGCTCGAGGGCAGGTCGGTGTAGGCCGTCACGAGCGCGGGGCTCCGGCCGGGCGACCGCTGTTCCTGCGCCTTCGCGACGAGCTGCATCGCCTTGGTCGCGGCCTGCTTGGCCTGGTCGTAGAGCGACTTCGCGTCCTGCTCCTGGCTCGCGAGGCGATCCGCGGCGAGCCTCGCCTGCGTCCTCAGGTCCTCCGCCTGCGCCTGGTCGCGCTTCGCGTCGTCGGCGAGCTGCGCCGTGTCCGAGGTCATCTCCGACATGCGGCTGAGGTGGTAGAGCACCTGGCTCGCTCCGCGGCCGGAGAGGAGGACCTCCGTGGTCTGCCCGACCGAGCCGCCGGTGCGCGCCAGCTGCGCGGCGACGGCGGCGGCGCGGGCACGGGAGCGTTCGGCGACGAGCGCGGCGCGGTCGGCGGCGGAGCTCAGGTCCCGGTACGTCTTCTTCGCGTCGGCGGCCGCGTGCTGGGCCTTCAGGTAGGCCTCGTCCGCCCGGGCCGCGGCCTTGCCGGCGGTGTCGGCCTGCGAGCGGAGGGAGGCGATGCACGCCGTGAGGGCGGAGCCGGACAACCCGGTGGGGCTCGTGCAGGTCGAGGAGGCGGACGCGGAGGTGAAGCCGGATGCGGCGATGGCGCCGGCGAGAGCGGTGGTGATCGCGATCGTCGCGATGTTCCGGGCACGGGTGGGCACGGGGCGGTTCCTCCTGTTGTGGCGCACCGCGATCGCCGTGGGGTACGGCTCCAGAGCCCGTCAGCGCGCACAGCGGACAGGGGGTGAACGTGCGTGCGGTGGGACGACGGGGTGGTCGTGATGTCGTGGCCGGCAGGTGGGTGGCCGACCGCGGGCGAAGCTAGCAGCGGAAGACGGCGACCGCACACCCTGGGTGTTATCGGAACGTGACCTGGACTCGGCGTGTCGTTACCGGATCGAGGCCTCCGAGTGCGGTATTGCCCTGGAAAACCCCGGTCACGACTGGGATTCCGCTGTCTCGGCAGCGGGTCGACCACCCGGAGTTGCGCCGGATCGGCGACTTCCACCCGTCGGAAGTCGGGTCACCCGATGTGCGCGGCCTGCGCCACCAGCTGGTCGGTCCGCACCGGCGCCTCCCGGACCGTCGCACCGGGGTACGGCGCCTCGAGCATGAGGCCGTTCCCTGCGGAGATCGTCACGTGGTACATGTCGCCGCCACCGTCCGTGTAGAACAGCAGATCGCCCGGCTGCGCGGCGGCGACCGGCACCAGCTCGCCTCGGCTCGCGGCGAGCCGGTACTGGGCGGTGGCGGAGTGCGGGCCGATGGACACCCCGGCCGCGGCGTAGGCGGCGAGGGTGAGGCCGGAGCAGTCGTAGGAGTCGGGGCCGGCCGCCCCGAAGACGTAGGGCTTGCCGATCTGCGCGATCGCGAAGCGCACCGCCCGGGCACCGGCCGAATCCCCCGCCGGCGCGGCGGCCGCCTTCGGCAGGCATGCGGCCACCGGAGCGGTGCCGACATGCGCGCAGACCTCGGCATCGTTCCGCGCCCGGGCCAGCAGCCGCACCTGCTCCGCGAGGGCCGAGTCGACCGCGGCCTTCGCCGCGCTCGCGGCGTGCTTCGCGGCGTCGTAGGCCCGCGCCGCTTCCTCCGCCGCGGCCTCTGCATCAGCGGCGTCCGACCGCGCGACGGCCGCGAGCTGCTTCGCCTCGGCGGCCTGCACTTTCGCCTGCCGGAACAGCAGCTGGGACTGCACACTGAGCTGCCCCGTCGTCGTGAGGCCGCCGAGCACCCCTTCCGCGGTCTGCGCGTTGAGCATGAGATCCAGCGGGAGGGTGCCGAGGTTCGTCCTCGCGAGCTGCGCCGCGGCCGCCGCAGCGCGTGATCGCGTCTCCGCCGCCTGCTGCGCCGCTGCCGTCGCGGCCTCCTGCGCGGAGGAGAGGGTCTGCTGGGCCGTGTCGGACGCGGCCTGCGCGGCGTCCGCGTGCTCCCCGGCCTGCTGCGCCACCCGGCCCGTGCGCTCGGCCGTCCGTTGGAGCGCGACGATGCGCGCTGCGAGCGCCTGGGCCTGCGTCTGGGCGTGCGATCGGCCGCTCGCGGATGCGCTGGGCGAGGGGGTCGGGGTCGGGGTCGCCGCGAGGGCGGCAGTGGGCGATCCGAGCACGATCGCCGCGGCGGTCAGCGCCGCTACCGCAGCGCCTGCACGCGTCCGTCCAGCCATCGCCGGCTCTCCCGCGAGCAGCGCAGGGGCGGATCGCTCCACCGGTGCGTTCGGGGCGCCCGCGTGTTCCTCGAGGGGTCGGCGGTCGGGTGGCCGCCGATGGCGGGACTGTACTGAATCACCCCGTGAGCGCGCGACACTCCGGCCGGGATCTGCGCATTCCGGCCGCCGATCGGGTACAGGCCGCCCCCCGCTCCCCTTCGTCGTTCAGGAGTTTCTGCGCGGTGAGCGCAGGAACTCCTGAACGACGAAGGGTGTCGAGCGGGGTGTTCTTTCACGGATTAGGGCCTGGGCCCATATCCGTGAAAGGGAGCGAGGGTCAGCGAGCGACGGAGCCCTCGGTGTAGTCGTCGTCCGACGTGCGCCAGGCGAAGAGGGCGCGCAGCTCGCGGCCGGTCTCCTCGATCGGGTGCTGCTCGCCCTTCTTGCGGAGCTCGAGGAACTCCTTCGCGCCGTTGTCCTGGTCGTCGATGAACCGCTTCGCGAAGGCGCCGGACTGGATGTCCGCGAGGACCGCCTTCATGTTCTCCTTGACGTGCGGGTCGATGACGCGCGGGCCGGAGACGTAGTCGCCGTACTCCGCGGTGTCGGAGACGCTCCAGCGCTGCTTGGCGATGCCGCCCTCCCACATGAGGTCCACGATGAGCTTCAGCTCGTGGAGCACCTCGAAGTAGGCGATCTGCGGCTGGTAGCCGGCCTCGACCAGGGTCTCGAAGCCGTACTGGACGAGCTGCGAGGTGCCGCCGCAGAGCACGGCCTGCTCGCCGAAGAGGTCCGTCTCGGTCTCCTCGGTGAAGGTGGTCTTGATGCCGCCGGCGCGGAGGCCGCCGATCGCGCGGGCGTAGGACCAGGCGAGGTCCCAGGCCTTCCCGGTCGCGTCCTGCTCGACGGCCACGATCACGGGCACGCCGCGGCCGGCCTCGAACTCGCGGCGCACGGTGTGGCCCGGGCCCTTCGGTGCGACCATCACGACGTCGACGCCCTTGGGCGCGGTGATGTAGCCGAACCGGATGTTGAAGCCGTGGCCGAAGAGGATGGCGTTGCCGTCCTCCAGGTTCGGGGCGATGTCGTCCGCGTACAGGTGCCGCTGCACCTGGTCGGGCGCGAGGATCACGATCACGTCGGCCCACTTCGCGGCGTCGGCCGGGGTGTGGACGCGGAAGCCCGCGTCCTCCGCCTTCTGACGGCTCTTCGAGCCCTCCTTCAGGCCGACGACGACCTCGACGCCGGAGTCGCGCAGGTTCAGCGCGTGCGCGTGGCCCTGGCTGCCGTAGCCGATGACGGCCACCTTCTTGCCCTGGATGATGGAGAGATCCGCGTCGTTGTCGTAGACGATGTCGGTCATTGCATGCCTTCCTGCTGGGTGGTGATCCGCCGCGCGCTCAGGAGCGCGGGAGCGAAGCGGTGATGGACTTCGGGCCGCGCCCCATGGCGAGGAGCCCGGACTGCGCGAGCTCGCGGATGCCGAACTGCTCGAGCATCTTGAGCAGACCGGCGGTGCGCTGCGTGCCCGCGACGAGCTCGATCACGAGCGCCTCCGGGGTCACGTCGACCACCTGGGCGCGGAACAGCTCGACGATCTCGAGCACCTGCGGGCGGGTCGCGGTGTCGACCTTGACCTTGACCAGCACGTGCTCGTGCAGCACGGACTGCTCCGGCTCGAGCTCGACGATCTTGATGACGTTGATCAGCTTGTTCAGCTGCTTGGTGACCTGCTCGAGCGGCAGGTCCTCCACGTCGACCACGACCGTGATCCTGGACAGCCCGACGACCTCGCAGTTGCCGACGGCGAGCGATTCGATGTTGAACCCGCGGCGCGCGAAGAGCCCGGCGACACGGGTGAGCAGCCCCGGCTTGTCCTCGACGAGCAGGGAGAGGACGTGCCGGCTCACGACTCGTCCGCCTCGAGCTCCTCGCTCCCGCCCTGCGGCGCGGGCAGCACGAG
>NZ_JBQCGC010000053.1:0-11311 GCF_051956055.1 Amnibacterium sp. | reverse complement strand
AGGTTGCCCCACACCGGGATCAGCAGGACGAGCATCCCGATGATCGGGACCACGATCCACAGCACCGGGTTCTTCGCGACACCGGCGCGGCGCAGCTTGAAGAACTGCACGACGAGGGCGAGGTTCGTCACGAAGTACATGACGACGACGCCGAAGATGCCGAGGGTCGGCAGCACGCTGCCCGCCTCCGCCGGGTCCGCGAACTGCATCACGCAGCCGAGCACGAGGCTGGGCACGACGAACGCGATCGCCGCGACCCACGGCGTGCCGAACCGCGGGTGCAGCCGGTCGAGGGCGGCCGGCCAGAGCCGCCCGCGGGCGCCGGCGAACAGCACGCGCGCGGTCTGCGTGTTCGCGGAGATGTAGGAGGAGGTGAGGCTGACGAGGAACACCGCGACCAGGAACGGCACCGCGAAGGCGCTGGACACGTGGAGGAACCGCACGGTCGCCGTCGCGAACGGGTTCGGGTCCTTCGCGAAGTCGCCGACCTTGCTGACGCCGAACGCGGAGATGACCGCGTAGGAGCCGAGCACGTAGAGGAAGCCGCTGATGAGCACGGATCCCACGAGCCCGATCGGCACGTTCCGCCTCGGGTTGTCGGTCTCCTCCGCGAGCGGCGCGGAGGCCTCGAACCCGCCGAAGGCGACGACGGCGAGCCCGAAGGTGATGAACACGTTCGTCGCCTCGGTCCCGCTCGGCCACGTGAACGGTGCGGAGGAGAGCCCCTCCGCTCCGCCCTGCAGCACGACCGCGAGGCTGATGACGAGCAGTACCGCGACCTCGATCAGGTACAGCACGACCGTGACGCGCACGCCGAACTGCAGCCCGATGATCACCGGCACGGTGACGATCACCCCGTAGACGAGCGTGACCAGGACGGTCAGGAGGTTCGTGCCGGCGCCGGTCGCGGTGATGCCGAACACGTTCGCGACGATGTACTGCCCCGCGAAGATGTAGATCCCGCCGAACGTGATCATGTAGCCGACGATCGTGATCACGCCGATGGCGGTCGCGACGCGGACGCCGAGCGCCCGGCTGATGTACGTGACGAACGAGCCGGCGCTCGGGTAGACGCTCGAGAACTGCGCGAGGCTCAGCGCCGTCGCGAGCATCCCGACCATGGAGATCAGGAACACGAGCGGTACGGACGGCCCGGCGAGCGACGCCATCACCGCCGTGGTGAAGAACAGGTTGAACGCGGGCGCGATCTGCGCGACGCCGGGCATCAGCACGCCGAGCGCGCCGAGCTTCTTCGTGGGCTCCGGGCTGTCGGAGCGGATGGTGGTGCTCATCGGGCATCTCCTTCGATGCGGTCGAGGAACGAGATGAAGGCGGCGTTGAAGGCGTCGGGGTGCTCCCAGACGCAGCCGTGGCCGCCGGCGGTGGTGGCCCACTGGGAGCCGGGGACGAGCTCGTGCAGGTCGTGCGAGAGCGCGGTCGGGATGAGGACGTCCTCCTCCCCCGCCAGCACGAGGGACGGCACGGCCAGCGAGCCGATCCGGTCCGTCGTGTCGTGCTGCTGGATGACGGCGAGCTGCGCGAGATAGGCCGGGATCGGCATGTTCATGTACTTCATGCCGGTCTCGAACTCGGCGAGCTCGTCGCCGCGGGTGCGGAAGAAGTCCTGCGTGAACGCCCACAGGGTGACGTCCCGCATGACGGTCGGCACGCCCATGACGGGCGCGATGGTCTCCCAGAAGGCGAACATGCGCGAGCAGAAGGGACCGGGCGCGGCGTAGGTGCACGCCATCGTCACGGACTTCAGGTCGGCGCCGTACTTGAGCGCGTACTCCTGCACGATCATCCCGCCCATGGAGACGCCCATGAGGTGGAAGTCGTGGATCCCGAGCTCGTCCACGAGCGCCTTGGTGTCGTCGGCGAGCAGCTCGGAGGTGTACGGCCCAGCGGGCTTCGACGTCGCGCCGACGCCGCGGTTGTCGAAGGTGAGGACGCGGTAGCCCGCCTCGAGGAGCGCGGGGGTCTGGTAGGCCCAGGTCTCCTTCTCGTCGGCGAGGCCGTTGACGAGCACGACGGTGCGGTCGCCCTCGCCTTCCAGGGTGTAGTCGATGTCGATGCCGTTGACACTCGCGGTGGGCATCAGGCTCCTTCGGTCGGGGGTGCGGTGGTGGTGGGGGTGGTGCCGGAGGTGGTGCGGTCGTGGAGCTCGTTGAGGAGCTCCTCGGTGAGGGCGAAGTGCTCGCGGGCGAGGCGTGCGGCGCGGTCCGGGTCGCGGTCGAGCACCGCACCGGCGAGCGCCGCGTGCTGCTCGACGGCCCGGCGGCGCACGTCCTCGCTGAAGGGCTCCCCGTGGAAGCCGAGCCCGACCTCGTGCTGCAGCCGCATGCTCAGCTCGGCGAGCTGCCGGTTGTGCGTCGCGGCGGCGATCGACTGGTGCACCTCGAGGTCCGCGAGCCGGGAGGCGTTGCGGTCGGTGCCCGCCGCGCGGTACGCCTCGACGGCCAGGCGGATGCGCGGCTCGTCCTCCGGCACGATCCGCTGCGCGGCGGTGCGGGCGATCTGCTGCTCGACGAGGGAGCGGAAGTCGAGGGTCTCCTGCAGCGTCCCCCAGCTCTCGCCGAGCGCGCGGCGCACGCCGGAGTCGGAGGCCGGACCCCATTGGGAGAGCACGAACGTGCCGCCCGCTCGGCCGCGCTGCACGCGCACGTAGCCGAGCGCCGCGAGCCGCGAGATCGCCTCCCGGACGGTGGTCTGGCTGACCTCGAGCATCGCGGCGAGCTCGGGCAGGCTGGGCAGCTTCTGGCCGACGACGAACTGCCCGAGCGCGAACGCGGTGATGAATCGGTCCGCGATCCGCGCCGCGGCGGTCTCGGCGATCAGCGGTCGCAGCGCGGCGACCTCGGACCTGCGGGTGTCGCTCATCGGGTCCGCTCCCCCAGCTCGTCGGCGAGGAACCGGGCGAGGGTCCTCGCGCCGTCGACGATGCTCGCGAGCTCCACCCCCTCGTCCACGCCGTGCATGTTCACGACCCGCGGGCCGTAGGCGAGGGCGGGGATGCCGCCCTGGTTGACGTAGTAGCGGGCGTCGGTCGTCGCGCCGATCGCGACCGCCTTCGGGGCGTCGCCGTGGACCTCCTGATGCGCGGCCGCGAAGCGCTGCACGAACGGGTGCGCGGGGTCCTGGGTGTACCGCTCGGCGCGGTAGCCGTTCAGTCGCAGCGCGGGCGGGTGCGCGGCGAGCCACGGATCGCCCTGGGTCGCGTCCGTGATCGCTGCGCGGACCTGCTCGAGCGCCTCCTCCGGGCTCCAGGAGGCGGGGTGCCCGACGCGGACACCGATCCGGGCGGCCTCCGGGACGCTCGAGGCCCAGGAGCCGGCCTCGAAGCGGCCGATGTTCACGAGGTAGGGCCGCTCGAGGGCCGCGAACACCGGATCGGGATCCGCGTGGCGGTCGTCGTTCATGCGCGCTTCGAGCCGGCGGAGCCCGGCGAGCACGGACTCGGCCGCGAGGATCGGGTTCACGGCGTGCGCCGACGCCTCCGCATGCCCAGCGCGGCCCTCGATGACGATCTCGATCCAGACGATCGCGATGCCCGCGAGCAGCAGCTCGAGCTCGGTCGGTTCGAGCAGCACCGCCGCGTCGGCGGTCACGCCGGCCCGGAGGGAGGCGAGCGCGCCGTTGCCCGTGCACTCCTCCTCGATGACCGCGACGAGGGTGAGGTCGCCGCGCTGCCACCCGGGCCGCGTCGCGTCGAGGGCGCGGATGGCGAGCAGCCCCATCGCGAAACCGCACTTCATGTCGCCGGCGCCGCGGCCGTAGAGCCAGCCGTCGCGCCGCACGGGCTCGAACGGCGGCGAGGTCCACCCTCCCGCGTCCTCGACGGGCACAACGTCGATGTGGCCGTTCAGCAGGAGCGTCGGGGCCGCGGGATCCGAGCCGCGCCGACGCGCAACGAGGTCGTAGCGCCCGGCGTAGGACGTCTGCGGCACGCCCGCGAGGGGATCGTCGGCGATGGACTCCGAGATCGGCAACCGCTCGACCGTGAAGCCGAGGGCCTCGAGGGCTGCAGCGAGGACCTCCTCCGCCTCCTGCTCCCTGCCGACCGTGCTGTCGGCGCGGACGAGGGCCTCGAGCTGCGCGAACGCGTCCTCCGCGAACGCCGAGATCGCCGCGTCGAGCCGCTCCATCGCACCTCCTGCAAAACAACCAACGGTTGGTGGTTTGCACTGTAGTGCGGGACGTGGCATGAGCGGAAGGGGTGTCCTGGGCATGCCGCGCACGCACACCACGGGTCCCGCGCCCTGAGGACGCGGGACCCGTGGCGATGCGGATCAGTGGTGATGCCGTGGGACGACGATCACGGTGCCGACCATGCCCATCGAGTCGTGCAGGGCGCAGATGTAGTGGTAGACGCCGGGCTTGACGAACCGGACACGGAAGGTGCTCCCGGGCACCTGGATGCCGGAGCTGAGCTGACCGCCGTGGAACCACCGCGGGTTGCCGACGGGCGCGAAGATGTTCGCCGGCTCCTTCCCGAAGGTCACCGTGTGCGGCGCGCCCATCCCGATGTTCGCCCACGTCACGGTCTGCCACTGGCGGACACGGACGGTCGGGTACACGAAGCGCATCACCATCGCGGTGCCGTCATCGTTGCCCTCGATCACGCGGCGGGAGCTCGCCTGGTGCTTCGTCGCAGCCCAGAGCCGATACCCGTCAGCCAGGACGGCCTTGCCCTGCCACGCGGCCTGACGGTCGTACTGCGCCTGCGTGTAAGGCAGGTGCGACCACCGCGGGCGGACGTGGATCGTGCCCCGCATCGCGACGCCGTGGACGAGGCAGTAGTACGTGTAGGTGCCCGGGCGCCCGAACGACAGCCGGTAGTCCCGGACCGTGGTCATCCCGAGCACCGGCCCCGTCTCCGTCGTCAGCACGCCGGAGTTGAAGTAGTGGCCCGGGCGGTACCACTCGCCGCCCTGCTTGGTCGTCTGGAGCGGGTTCGTCGGGTCGAACGGCTTCAGCTGCTGGTGGGCCGCGAGGAACGTGACGGTGTGGATCTCCGTCGAGCCGGCGGTCCAGCGGACCGCGTCGCCCGAGTGGATCCAGATGTTCGACGGCAGGTACCGCATGCCCTGGATCGCCTTGTCGGCCGACTCGTTGCCGACCTGCACGCTCCATGTGGTGGCGTGGTGCCTCGGATGATGCGTCGACGTGGGGAGCGCTGCGCCGGTCACGGACAGGGGCAGCACGATCGCGGCGATCGCCGCGACGAAGGCGGTCAGCAGTCGCAGCCACTTGGGCTGCGACGAGACCGGTGTCGTTGTGGTCATCGATCAGACCTTTCTGGTCGTCGGCGCCGGGCATGCCGGCGCGGGGAAGGGGTGGGGTGGCGCCGTCGACCTGCGCGGGGCGGCGGAGCCGCGGTGAGGTCGGCGGGAGCGGCCGGGCGGCGAGCGGACGGCTGGAAAACGGCGCACGGAAGGACCTCGCGTTCAGGTGGGCACTCGGGCCGCGCCCGCGGGTTCCCCTCCCGCCGCGCGTCCCGCTCGGACCGGCTCACGGTGCGTCGAGCGCGCCGACCTTGGTACGGACTAAAGGCCTACCCGGAATTCGCCCGGGCGCACCGATGACGGGCTCAGCCGAGCCAGCGGCGCCAGCGCGATTCCGGAGGGGGCGCCTCCCCCAGCGTCCGGGCGGCGCCGGCGAGGTCCTCAGCGGTGAGCACCGTCACGGCCTCCGCGTCGAGCGCGCCCGCGTCGAGGTCCGAACCCGCGAGCCGCATCGCCTGCCGGTTGATCGCCTGCTCGAACAGGGTGCGGGCGAAGCGGGCGTTGCCGGAGTCCTCACCACGCCGCATGCCCGCGAACACCCGGTGCAGCACCTCCTGCGCCCCTGGCGCGAGCGCGTACCGGTGGTCGACGACGATCGCGGCGAAGATCGCCTCGAGCTCCGCGGTCGAGTAGTCGGGGAAGTCGATCTCGCGCGCGAACCGCGACCGCAGGCCGGGGTTCGAGAGCAGGAACCGCTCCATCAGCCGCGGATACCCGGCGACGATGACGACGAGGCGGTGGCGGTGGTCCTCCATGCGCTTCAGGAGGACCTCGATCGCCTCCGGGCCGAAGTCCATCCGGCCCTCCCCCTCCGGCGAGAGGGAGTACGCCTCGTCGATGAACAGCACCCCGTCGAGCGCGCGGCGGATCACCCGGTCGGTCTTGATGGCGGTCGAGCCGACGTATTGGCCCACGAGCCCGGCGCGGTCGACCTCGACGAGATGCCCCTTCGAGAGCAGGCCGACCGCGCGGAACATCTCGGCGAGCAGCCGCGCCACGGTCGTCTTGCCCGTGCCCGGGTTGCCGAGGAACACGAGGTGCTGACTGGTCGCCGCCTCCGGCAGGCCGTGCCGCTTCCGTTGCGCCTGCACCTGGAGGAAGGCGACGAGCCCGCGCACCTGCTCCTTGACGTCGTCGAGCCCGACGAGCGCGTCGAGCTCAGCGAGCAGCACCGGCAGCGATCGCGCCGGCGCGGGCCGGTCGAGTACCCCGCCCACGAGCTCCTCCACCCGCTCGAGGCCCGGTCGCTGCAGCTGCTCCCGGAGGCGGTCGGCTGCGACCTGTCGGGCGGCGCTCAGCGGGCTGCGGGGTCGGGACACCGGCGAAGCCTACGAGCGCGACCCGACGCGAGCGCGTGTTCGCCCGCGACCGGTCACCCGACCGGGTCGCAGGAATGGTTCTGACGTCGAACCCTCGGGGATCTCCCACGGAAGAAGCCTGAACATGTTCTGCAGGTCCTCTATCCGAAGTCGAAGGAGACGTCGATGAGCCAGCAGGACGAACCGACGCGGGCGCCCGCCCGCCCGGGTCCGTACATCGCGGTCGCGGTGATCCTGGCGGCGGGCATCGTGCTGCCGCTGGTCGTCCCGATCTACGCGCGGCAGGCGCCCTCGTTCATCGGGTTGCCGTTCTTCTACTGGTACCAGATGCTCTGGGTCGTCATCGAAGCCGTGCTGCTGCTGATCTGCTACCGCATCCTCCGGGCGGAGGACCGCAGGCGACGGGCGGCGCTCACCGGCGGTGCCGCTTCCGAGCGGGAGGCCCGGTCGTGATGCACTCGGTGCTGGCCGCCCCGCCCGCACGCCCGGTCGAGGGCGTCGCGCTGACGGTGGTGATCGTGATCTTCGTCGCCGTCGCGGTGCTCGGCTTCGTGGCCGCCCGATGGCGGCGTGCACCGTCGGCGGCCGGCCTGAAGTCCCTCGACGAGTGGGGCCTCGGCGGTCGCGGATTCGGCAGCTGGGTCACCTGGTTCCTCCTCGGCGGTGACCTCTACACGGCGTACACGTTCATCGCGGTGCCCGCCGCGATGTGGGCGACGGGGGCCGTCAGCGGCTTCTTCGCCGTGCCGTACACGGTCGTGCTCTATCCGATCGTGTTCCTGCTCATGGGACGGCTCTGGTCCGTCTCGCACCGCCACGGCTTCGTCACCCCGGCGGACTTCGTCGGCGGCCGCTACGGCAGCCGGGCGCTCTCCCTCGTCGTCGCCGTCACCGGCATCGTCGCGACGATGCCGTACATCGCGCTGCAGCTCGTCGGCATCAAGGCCGTGCTCACGGTGCTCGGCATCGGCGGAGGCGGCAATCCGTTCGTGCAGGACCTGCCGCTGATCATCGCGTTCGTCGTGCTCGCGGCCTACACCTACACGGCGGGCCTCCGGGCGCCCGCGCTCATCGCGGTGGTGAAGGACCTCCTGATCTACCTGGCCGTGATCGTCGCGATCATCTACCTGCCGATCCACTTCGGCGGGTTCGACAGCATCTTCGCCGCGGCGGGCAAGAAGCTCGCCACGCCGAACCCCGTTACCGGCCTGCCGGCCGGTGCGGTGATCCCCGGCGCGCAGAGCTTCAACGCCTACTGGACGCTGGCGCTCGGCTCCGCGATGGCGCTGTTCATGTACCCGCACTCGATCACGGGCGTGCTCGCGACCAAGAGCCGGAACACGATCCGCCGCAACGCGGTCGTGCTGCCGCTCTACACGCTCATGCTCGGCTTCCTGTGCCTGCTCGGGTTCGTGGCGATCAAGGCAGGGACGAAGCCGATCGACGTCAACGGCGCTGTGAACCCGCAGCTGGTCGTGCCGCAGCTGTTCCTCGACAGCTTCCCCTCCTGGTTCGCGGGCATCGCCCTGGCCGCGATCGCGGTCGGCGCGCTCGTGCCGGCGGCGATCATGTCGATCGCCGCGTCGAACCTCTTCACCCGGAACGTCTACCGCGACTTCTTCCGCCCGGACGCGGACGCGGCCAGCCAGGCCCGGGTGTCGAAGCTCGTCTCGCTGCTCGTGAAGTTCGGCGCGCTGATCTTCGTGATCGGCATGGACCAGTCGTCGGCGATCAACCTCCAGCTGCTCGGCGGCATCTGGATCCTCCAGACGTTCCCCGCGATCGTCGCGGGCCTGTACACCCGCTGGTTCGACCGGTGGGCGCTCGTGGCCGGCTGGGCGGTCGGGATCGTCTACGGCACGATCGCCGCCTACTCGGTCGTGAACCCCGTGACGCACGCGCACTTCGGAGGCTCGATCGCCCCGGCACCCCTGTTCGGCACGCCGGTGTACATCGGCATCACCGCATTCGTGCTGAACGCGATCGTCGCGGTGCTGCTGACCCTCCTGCTGCGGGCGCTGCACGTGACCCCCGGCGCGGACGTGACGATGCCGAGCGACTACGGCGCCGACGAGCACGACCCGAAGGTGGGCGCGATCGAGGCGCGGGCGTCGAGGGCGCAGCCGCCCGTCACGCAGCCGCCGGTGTAGGCGCGATCGATCGGCCATCGCCCCCGCATCCGGGCGAGCGGAGGATTGCCTCCGTGACCGGTGACCCCCGCTTCTTCGTCGTCCAGGACTTCTCGACCGAGTCGGGTGTCGTGCTGCCGGAGGCGCGCCTCGCGTACCGCACGTTCGGCTCGCCGGACGCGGCTCGCGGGGCGGTGCTCGTGCCGTCGCACTTCATGGCCGGGTCGGCGGACAACGACTTCCCCATCGGCGAGGGCCTCGCGCTCGACCCCGCCGAGTGGTTCGTCATCGCCACGGACCTCCTCGGCAACGGGGTCTCCTCCTCCCCCAGCACCACGCCTCCCCCGTTCGACGGCCCGCGCTTCCCGGTCACGACGATCCGCGACACGGTCGCGCTCATCCGGCGGCTGCTGACTGAGGAGCTCGGCGTCGACCACCTCGCCGCGGTCGTCGGCTTCTCGATGGGTGCGCAGCAGGCGTTCCAGCTCGCGGTCAGTGCGCCGGGCTTCGTCGACCGGGTCGTCGCGCTCGCCGGCACCGCGCGCTGCTACCCGCACGGGGTCGCCCGGCTCGAGGGTCAGCTCGCGGCGCTCTTCGCCGACCCCACCTTCGCGGGCGGCGAGTACGCCCAGCAGCCCGTCGCGGGCATCCAGGCGTTCGGCACCGTCTGGGCGGCCTGGCTGTACTCACAGCAGTGGTGGCGGGACGAGCTGTGGCGGGAGGCGGACCCGGAGGCGACGTTCGAGTCGACGATGGCCGAGTTCCGAGACGACTTCCTCCCCGGCGCGGACGCGAACGACGTCGTCCTCCACTGCCGCACCTGGCAGCAGCACGACGTCGGCACGACGCCCGGGTTCGACGGCGACACCGCGGCGGCGCTCGCTTCCATCGACGTACCGGTGCTCGTGATGCCCGGCGAGACCGACCTCTACTTCCCGGTCGGCGACGCCCGCCTGGAGGCGCGGAGCATCCCGAACGTGACCTTCCTCCCGATCCCGTCGCTGTGGGGCCACCCGGCCGGCGCCGGTGCGAGCCCGGCGGACGCCGCGTTCGTGAACCACGCCGTCCGCCGGTTCCTCGCCAATGAGCCGATCCCGGAGGCGGAGGACCTCACCACCCGGTAGCGGCGCCGCTCAGTACCGCGCGCCGACCACCGCGTCGGCGATCCCGTCGAGCTCCTCGAGCGCCGCCTGGTCGAGGACGACGTCGAGCGCGCCGACGTTCTGCTCGAGCCGGTGCACGCGCTTCGTGCCGGGGATCGGCACCACAGGGACCCCGAGGCGGTCGTGCTGCGCGGACACCCACGCGAGTGCGACTTGCGCGGGCGCGGCGCCGAGCCGATCGGCGACCGCGCGCACGCGGTCCGCGATCGCCTGGTTCGCCTCCCACGCGTCGCCGGTGAACCGGGAGTTGCGGGCCCGGAAGTCCTTCGCGTCGAACGTGGCCGGTCGACCGTGCCGGTGAGGAACCCGCGCCCGAGCGGCGAGTAGGGCACGAGTCCGATCCTGAGCTCGGCCATGGCCGGAGCGATCGCCTCGACGTCGCGGGTCCAGAGCGAGTACTCGCTCTGCACCGCGGTGACCGGGTGCACGGCATGCGCGCGGCGCAGCAGCGACTCGTCGACCTCGCTGAGGCCGATGTGCCGGATCTTCCCCTCCTGGATCAGCTCGGCCATGGCGCCGACCGTCTCCTCGATCTCGGCGTTCTGCGCGGGGCGGTGCAGGTAGTACAGGTCGATCGTCTCGATGCCGAGGCGCAGCAGCGACGACTCCGCCTGCCGCTTCACGTACGAGCGCTCCCCGCGGAGCACCCGGTGGTCGTCGCCCGCCGTCCGGTCGATGCCGAACTTCGTCGCGATCTGGAACTCGTCGCGGCGCCCGGCGATGGCGCGCCCCACGAGCACCTCGTTGTGGCCGTCGCCGTACACGTTCGCGGTGTCGAGGAACGTGACCCCGAGCTCGAGCGCACGGTGGATCGTCGCGATCGACTCGTCCCAGTCGGCGGGCCCGTACCACTCGCTCATCCCCATGCAGCCGAGGCCCTGGGCCGAGACGTCGAGTCCGCCGAGGTCGATGCGTTCCATGTGCTGGTCCTCCCTGCGCCCGCAGCCGCGTCGGCGACCGGAGGCGATCGATGCGGCGAGGTTAGGGCCGGCCCGGTGCGAGCCTCCTGCACCGCCCGTCCTGAGCTGCCCGGTCGACCGCGTAGCGTCGCGGGCGTGAGCACCCTGCAGGAGGTCGGCGACCGGGACGGCTGGCGCTGCTGGCTCTGCGACGAGCCGGTCGACCCGGACATGAGCGTCAACGACCCGCGCGGCCCGAGCGTCGACTCGGTCACGAGCGCGAAGCCGAAGAAGGGCGCGGCCGTCCCGGAGCGGCTCGCGCACCGCGCCTGCAACACCCGCAAGGGCGCGGTGAAGGCGGTCGTCCCCTGGCCGTCGGACCTCTTCGTGATCGATCCCGCCCCGATCGTCGAGACGGTCGAGCGTCTCTCCCGCAAGGGCGGCCGCGAGGTCGTCGCCCGCTGCCCGAGCCGCGAGGACGCCGATCAGGCCGCCGACTGGCTGGTCGACCGCCTC
>NZ_JBQCGC010000052.1:0-42259 GCF_051956055.1 Amnibacterium sp. | reverse complement strand
TCGCGGTCGCAGGGCGACGACGGAAACCATGGCGCAGAGGCATGACGAGGAGGGCCTTCCGGCAGAGGGGCGGGGAGGAGGAGACGCTCACCGGCGCGACTCGACGATAACCACGCGACCCGCGCGAATCGCGACATTCGCGCCTTCTCGCGACGATCCTTCCGGTCGGACGAAGGATCCGGATGGAATCTCGCGAACTCGGCGTGTCGGCCTGGGTCTGGGGACTGCCGTGCTACCCACCCGCACGAGGTGCGAAGCGGCCCTCGTCGACCAGACCACGACCTCCTGAGTCCAGCCCCATCGGCCATCGCCGGCTCGAGCCCGAGGTTCGTTCGGATGTCGCCGGGCGTCATCGCTGCCCGTGCGCCGCATGAAGGAGAAGCGCATCACGTGCGGAAGCGATCTCGGAGGCGGGATGTCCCGCACGGACCGGATCAGTAGGCGCCGTCGCGGGCGACGACCGCCTTCACCGTCTTCAGCAGGATCACGAAATCCGTCGTGATCGACCAGTTCTCGACGTAGTAGAGGTCGAGCTTGACGCTCTCCTCCCACGACAGGTTCGAGCGACCGCTGACCTGCCACAGCCCGGTGATGCCCGGCTTGATGAGCAGCCGGCGGTTGACGCGACCCTCGTAGGCGGCGACCTCGCGCGGCAGCGGGGGACGCGGGCCGATGAGGCTCATGCTGCCGTTCAGGACGTTGAAGAGCTGCGGCAGCTCGTCGAGCGAGTAGCGGCGGATGAACGCGCCGACCCGAGTGATGCGCGGGTCGTCCTTCATCTTGAACAGCAGGCCAGCGCCCTCGTTCTGCTCGACGAGCTGAGCGAGGCGCGCCTCCGCGTCCACGGCCATGCTCCGGAACTTGAACATCGTGAACGAGCCGCCCGCGACGCCCACCCGTTCCTGCCGGAACAGCACCGGCCCGCGGTCCTCGAGCACGACCGCCAGCGCGACGGCCGCGAGCACGGGGGAGAGCAGCAGCACGGCGAGCCCCGCGAGCACGAGATCGATGCCGCGCTTGATCGTGTGATTGAGGCCCGCGTACAGCGGCAGGTCTACGTGCAGCATCGGCAGCCCGTCGACGGGGCGCATGTGGATGCGCGGCCCGGCGACGTCCGTGAGGTGCGAGGTGAGGATGAGCTCGGTCTTCGAGTTCTCCAGCCGCCAGCCGAGGTCCTGGAGCGCCTCCGTTCCGCCGGGCAGCTCGCCGGCGACGATCACCGCTCGGGTGTGGGTGGCACGGACCGTGTCCGCGAGCATCCCGTAGTCGACGAGCGGCACGGAGCGGCCGTCCGCGGCGGCGAACTCCGCGCCTCCGGTGCCGTCCGTGTACGCGACGCCGATCGGTCGGTAGCCGGCGTGGTGGTGCTTGATGAGGTCGTTCGTGACGCGCGTGACGTCCTGGCGGTTGCCGACGACGACCGCGCCGATCAGGCAGAGGCCCTCCCGGCGCCTCGCGACCAGCCAGGAGCGCCAGAGGAACCGCTCGACGAGCAGCATCAGCAGGCCGACCGGCAGCGCGATGAGCAGGTAGCCGCGAGCGATGTCCGGCTTCAAGAGGACGATGATGACCGCGAACGCCCCGAACGCGACCCCGGTCGCCTTCGCGACGCGCTGGTACTCGCTGGCGCCCGCGCCGAGCACGCGCACCTCCCGGGAGCGGTTGGCGGCGAGCATCGCCATCCAGACCAGCCCGAGCGCGATCCCGATCAGCGGGTAGCCGTCGACGTCGAGGGTGCTGAGGATGTGCCAGGGCGTGTCGTTGAAGCGGAGCGACTGGGCGGTCAGGACCGCGACCGCGATCGCGGCGAAGTCCGTCGCGACGAGCGCGGCGTGGTAGCCCCGGCGCCAGCCGATGCGCTGCACGGGCACGGACAGGTCGGGCGCGGCGAACGTCGACCCGGCGAAGGCGCTCGGGCGCGCCGCGCTCAGCCTGCCGTCCGGCATGGCGTCGCCAAGGGCTCCTGATTCCATGAATCCTCTGTCACGTGCAGCCGCCTGGGAGAGCGGCGTGGCGAAGGTGGTGAGCTCGGGCATCGTTACCAAGGGCTCAGGACGCCCTTATGGTTTCCCCCGAACGGGGGGCAGCGCAACTACGCAGATGCCCTGTTCCAGCCGCCGTTACCGGTTCGTTACATTGGTGTCGTTCGCGTAGCAGCGCACCTTTCGTGACCGGAAGAGACCTAAGGCCTCCCCGTCGATCGCGTGCCGACCGGTGCTTTACCGTGGGGCGCGTGGTGAACCCCGTGCCCGTCCGCCCTCGGATGACCGCGTTCGATCTCGACGACACCCTCGCCCCGTCGAAGGCGCCGCTGCCCGACCCGGTCCGGGACGCGCTGCTCGCGCTGCTCGAGGTGTCGGAGGTGTGCGTCATCTCCGGCGGCCAGGTGGAGCAGTTCCGAACCCAGGTTGTCGACCGGCTCGGCACGCTGCCGGACCGGCTCGCGACGCGCCTCCACCTCATGCCCACGTGCGGGACGCAGTACTGGCGGCTCACCGCCGACGGGCTGACCTGCGTCTACGCGGAGGACCTCTCCGACGACGAGAAGCAGCGCGCGATGGCGGCCGTGGAGCGCGAGGCGAAGCGGCTCGGCCTGTGGGCGGAGGAGACGTGGGGCCCGGCGCTCGAGGACCGCGGCTCGCAGATCACCTTCTCGGCGCTCGGGCAGCGCGCGCCGCTCGACGCGAAGAAGGCGTGGGACCCGACCGGGGAGAAGAAGAACCGCCTCCGGGCGGCCGTGCAGGAGCGGTTGCCGGACCTGGAGGTGCGCAGCGGCGGGTCCACCTCGGTCGACATCACGCGGCAGGGCATCGACAAGGCGTACGGGATGCAGCGGCTCGCCGAGCTGACCGGGATCCCGTTCGACGACACGCTCTTCGTCGGCGACCGGCTCGACCCGGACGGCAACGACTACCCGGTGAAGGCGCTCGGCGTCCCCACGGTCGCCGTCGAGGGCTGGGAGGACACGGTCGACGTGATCGCGGCGATCACCGCCCGCTGACCTCCTCCGGCCGCACCGCGCCCTCACCGCGGGCTTGCCACATATCGGGGTGGGTTCCGGCGCGTCGGGCCCGATTCGGGGCAAGTCCGCGCGTTCGGCTCCGTGCTCGACCTCGGGCTTGCCTCATATCGGGGTGCCTTGCGGCGTGGCGCGCCCGATTCGGGGCAAGTCCGCGTTTCTGAGGGGGCGGGAGGCGCACATCGGCTCCTCCACAGGCGCGGATTGCGCGATCCGGAGGCGCTGGCGTCGAATTCGTGCCGGGCCGCCCGTCCGCGCGGCCACCCTCTCGGCCATGCCGCGCAATGCCCCCGGACTCGGGTCCGTCTTCACTTATCAGCAGGGCCTGCAGGCCGGACTGACGCCGGACGAGCTCCGGCACGCCGGCTGGGCTAGGCCCCACCACGGCGTCCGCGGCTTCAGTGAACCCACCACCGTGCTGGAGCTCGCGCACGACTACCGCCCGCGGATGTCGCCGGAGCAGTACTTCAGCCACGCGACCGCGTCGATCTCCCACCGCATGTGGCTGCCGATCGTCGTCGAGCAGCGCATGGAGGTGCATGTCGCGGTCCCACCCGGCTTCCGTCAGCCGCGCGGCAAGCGCGTCCGGGGCCACCTCCTCATCGACCGACCCGGCGGCACGGTGGAGCGCGACGGTCTCCGGGTCGCGAGACCGGAGGAGGCCTGGTGTCAGCTGGCGACGATGCTCGGCCTCGACGATCTCGTCATCGCGGGGGAGAGCCTCCTCGCGAAGGGGCGGCCGGATCGGCTGCGGCTGGCCGTGCTCGCCCACGCGGTCGCGGCCGGCGACAGGCCACGTCAGAGCCTCCTGAACCGGGCGCTCCCTGAGCTCCGGGAGGGGTCCCGGTCGCCGAAGGAGACCGAGCTGCGCCGCTTCCTCGTCGCGTCGGGATGTCCGGAGCCGTGCATCAACATGGACATCTACGACGACTTCGGCGTCTGGGTCGCCGAGTGCGACCTCGTGTACCCCCAGTGGAAGATCGCGATCGAGTACGAGGGCGACCTCCACTTCCGCGACCCGGCGCAGCTGCGGAAGGACGTCCATCGCTACGAGCTCCTCCAGGCGCTCGGGTGGCGGATCATCCGCGTCTCCAAGGACGATCTCGCATTCGATCGCGAGGGGCTGGTGGCCCGCGTCCAGGCCGCGATCGCGGAGCGGAGCATCGGGCGCTGAGGCTCCGGCGCGGGCTTGCCCCGTTTCGGGCCCGACGCGCCCGGGCATGCCCCGATTTGCGGCAAGCGTGTGTGGGTGCGTGAGCGGGTGGGGCGGGCTTGCCCCGTATCGGGCTCGACGCGCGGGCGCGCACCCCGATTTGCGGCAAGCGTGCGTGGGTGCGGGGCTGGGGCTGGCGCGGGCTTGCCTCGTATCGGGCTCGACGCGCCGGGGCGTGCCCCGATTTGCGGCAAGCGTGTGTGGGTGCGTGAGCGGGTGGCGCGGACTTGCCCCGTATCGGGCCCGCCGCGCCTGGGCGCGCCCCGATTCGCGGCAAGTGTGCGTGGAGGGCGGGAGGGGGAGCGTTCAGGAGGCGGGCGGGAGGGGGTGGATCAGGCCCGGGCCGTTGTTGCGCACGCTGTTCGCGTCCCGGCTCACCTCGTAGTGCGTGAGCGTCCGCGCGACGTCGAGCGACTCGTCCTCCAGCAGGTCGAGCAGGTCCGCGGAGGAGGCGGATTCGTCCAGCCAGGTCGCGTAGCCCTCGGGGGAGAGGCATGCGGGCATGCGGTCGTGCACCTCACCGGGAGCGACGTGGGCGTCGCGCGTGATGATCGCCATCGAGATCAGCCAGCGCTCGGGGTCGTCCCGCTCCTTCGCGGGGTCCGCCCACGCGGAGAGCACGCCGGCCATCGCGAGCGCGCCCTCCGGTGCGTGGATGAAATGGGGCTGCTTGCCCGTCGGGGTCACGACCCACTCGTAGTAGCCGAGCGCCGGCACGATGCACCGCGACTTCGCGAACGACCGCTTGAACATGCCGGAGGTCGCGACCGTCTCGATCCGGGCGTTGATCGGCTGCGGTCGCTGCTTCGCGTCCTTCGCGTAGGACGGGAGGAAGCCCCACTTCACCTCCGGCAGCACGCGCTCGCCGTGGCGGTCGCGCACGACCGGCACCATCGCGGTCGGTGCCACGTTGTAGTCGTCCGGCAGGCCGCCGAGGCCGCCCAGGAGATCCGGCAGCAGATCGGTCACGGCCTTCGTCACCACGTAGCGCCCGCACATGTCCCCATCCTCCATTCATCGGTCGTTCACGCGCATGTCCGAGGCCCTCGGTAGCGTCCAGGAGGAGGAAGGAGCGGTGATGACGATCGCGATCAGCCCGGCAGCAGCACCGGCACCGGCGGACTCCGGCATCTCCTGGCGCCCGCTCGACACCCACCTCTGGGTCGCCCGGCGCGACGGCCGTCATCTCGGCAGCGTGCAGGAGGGGCACCGCTGGCTCGCCGCGGACGCCGACGGCGACCCGATCGGCTCCTTCCGGTCGTTCCAGGAGGCGCGCGCCGCGGTCGCCGATCCCGCTCGGCACCGCACCCGCACCGCTCGCCCCCTCCGCTCGGGCCCCGTGCTCGCCGCCGCGGCGTTCGCCGCGGTCGGTGTCGTCTCGGCGCTCGGCTGGGCGTGGGCCGCCCTCCTGCTCTGAGCACGGCGAGGCTGACGGACGCATGGCGGCTCCGCGGATAGGGTCGCGCGCATGACGTGGTTGGTCACCGGCGGCGCTGGCTACATCGGTGCGCATGTGGTCAGGGCGCTCGGAGACGCGGGTCTCGAGCCGCTGGTGCTCGACGACCTCTCGAGCGGGCACCGCGGTTTCGTGCCGGACGGCGTCACGTTCGTGCGCGGCTCGATCCTCGACGGCGAGCTGCTCGAGCGGACCTTCGCCGAGCACGACGTCGAGGGCGTGATCCACGTGGCGGGCTTCAAGTACGCCGGCGTCTCGGTGCAGCGGCCGCTGCACACCTACGCCCAGAACGTCACCGGCACCGCGACGCTGCTCGCGACGATGGCGGACGCGGGCGTCGGCCGCATCGTCTTCTCCTCCTCGGCGGCCGTGTACGGCACGCCCGACGTCGAGCTCGTGACGGAGGAGACCGAGAAGCACCCGGAGTCGCCGTACGGGGAGTCGAAGCTCATCGGCGAGTGGCTGCTCGCGGACCAGGGGCGTGCGGCCGGCCTCGCACACACCTCGCTGCGGTACTTCAACGTCGTCGGCTCCGGCACGCCCGACGTGTACGACACGAGCCCCCACAACCTCTTCCCCCTCGTCTTCGAGGCGCTGCTCGACGGGCGCACGCCGCGGATCAACGGGAACGACTACCCGACCCCCGACGGCACGTGCGTCCGGGACTACATCCACGTCGCGGATCTCGCGGTGTCGCACGTCGCGGCGGCCCGTCGCCTCGCCGCCGGTGACGAGATCGCTCCCGTCTACAACCTCGGCTCCGGAGACGGCGTCAGCGTAGGCGAGATCATGACGACGATGGCGGAGGTCACCGGGATCCCGTTCACCCCCGAGATCGCCCCGCGGAGGCCGGGCGACCCGGCCCGGATCGTGGCGTCGGGCGAGCTGGCGGCCAAGGACCTCGACTGGTCGATGCGCCACTCGCTGCGCGACATGGTGTCGTCCGCCTGGGAGGCCCGGCGCGGCGCCTGACCGGCGTGTCCGATTCGACAGCCGTTATTCGGCTGTGATATGCGCCGCAATCGACGAATTGCGCGCCTGGTGCCCCCTGAACGGGGGGCGCATTCGAGTCCGAATTCGGCATGAGTCGAACTCGTCTTCGAACGTGCCTCGCCACGCCGTGCACCCAATGTAAACGTCATGTTACGAAGCGACAGTCGTTATCGGCGTGTCGCAAGCATTCGACCCCGCGTTGAGAGTTGATAGCGGCCTGTGTAGTCCGAGCGCGGCATTCGAGAGAAACACCTGATCAGAACGGCGGGTCTCAGGTCGCTTCAAGACTCGCGGGGGCGTCCGACATGCGGTGCGCCGCTCGGCGCCTCGACGCGACGAACCGTGCAGCGGCTCGAGCGGGGTGCACGGATCGGATCTTGCGGGTCGCGAATCACCTGTGTGTAATTACGTCCACGCTTTCGGAGCGCGGGGCTCCGGAAGCATTGAGAGGACGATCTTCGATGACCGCTTCCCCCTATCAGGCATCCGTTCCAGCGGACTGGTTCGTCGACCCGGTCGCCCTGGGCGTCCCCAAGGTCCGGCGCGTCGTGGAGGACGACGCCGACCAGCTGAGCTGGCAGGCGGACTCGCTGTGCGCGCAGACCGATCCTGAGGCGTTCTTCCCGGAAAAGGGTGGATCGACGCGCGAGGCGAAGCGGATCTGCTCCTCCTGCGAGGTCAAGTCGCAGTGCCTCGAGTACGCGCTGCAGAACGACGAGCGCTTCGGCATCTGGGGTGGCCTCTCCGAGCGCGAGCGCCGGAAGCTGCGCAAGACCGCCTGAGCGGTCCCACACACATCGCGCGAAGGCCGCGGACCATCGACGGTCCGCGGCCTTCGCCGTGCTCGGGGGCGGTGTCGGGGTGGTCCGTCGGCGCGGGGTGGTCTCGAGGCTCGCGGCGCTCGCACCTCGACCACTGGGTGTGGGTGCATTGCGAAGGGGATCGGGTTGTCCTCCCGGTGGTCGAGGTGCGGCGAAGCCGCCTCGAGGCAACCGCGTACCGGGTGCCGACTCGGGGAGGTCTCGAGGCCCGCTGCGCTCGCACCTCGACCACCATCGGTGGCCATGAATGAGGAGGCGCGCGGCGCGGCGGCGCGACCGTGCGTCGGAGGCGCGCCTACCGTGATCCGGTGCCGAGATCTGTCACCGCGATCCTCATCGCGGCGGACGGGGCCGACTATCTGCGTGACACCCTCGATGCGATCACCATGCAGACGCGGTTGCCCGACCGCCTCGTCGTCGTGCAACTCGGGAACAGCCCCGTCACCAGCACGATCATCGACGGCGTCGAGCCGACCGTGCACGCCAAGGTCGCCGCCCGCGCCGGGTTCGGGCACGCCGCCGAGCAGGGGTTCAAGGCCGCAGGCATCGAGGCCACCGAGAACGAGTGGCTCTGGCTGCTCGCCACCGACAACGCCCCGGAGCCCAGGGCGCTCGAGCGCCTCCTGTACTCCGTGGAGGCGTCGCCCTCCGTGGCGGTCGCCGGCCCGAAGCAGATGCAGTGGGACGCACCGCAGTACCTCCACTCCTTCGGCGAGACGATGACGCCGTGGGGCACCGCCGTCGAGATGGCGGAGCCCGAGCTCGACCAGGCCCAGTACGACCGGCACAGCGACGTGCTCGCGGTCGCCGCCGGAGGCATGCTCGTGCGGGCCTCCGCCTGGAAGCGCCTCGGCGGATTCGACCGCGCCCTGCCTGCCGTGGACGACGCGCTCGACTTCTGCGTCCGCGCCCGCCTCGCCGGCTACCGCGTCCAGCTGGAGCCGACGGCGCGCGTGCGGTCGGGCGGCGTCGACGCGCCGGGCACCCGCCTCCTCGGCGCCTCCACCTCGGAGGCCCGTCGGGTCCGCCTCCGGCGCGAGGCCCAGCTGCACCGCCGGCTCGTCTACGCGCCCCTCCCGCTCGTGCCGCTGCACTGGCTGTCGATCCTGCCCGTCGCCGTGGTGCGGGCCGTTGGGCAGATCCTGCGGAAGGCTCCGGGATCGGCACCCGCCGAGCTGCTCGCCGCCCTCGTGATCTTCGGCACCCGGTTCGCGGCGATCGCGCGCTCGCGGTCCCGCATCGCGAGGGACCGCGAGGTGGGCTGGGCGGCCATCGCCCCGCTGCGGCAGCCGTGGCGGGAGGTGCGGCACCGGAGAGCGCTCGCCCGGGAGAACGGCAAGCCGCCGAACCGGGAGGAGTCCCTCCACTTCTTCACGAGCGGCGGCATGGCGACCGTGCTCACCATGCTCGCGATCTCCGTCGTGCTGTTCCAGCCGTTGATGGGGGCGGACGCGCTCGTCGGCGGTCAGCTGCTGCCGCTCGGGTCGCTGCACTCCCTCTGGCGGAGCGTCGGGTGGGGCGTCCATCCGCTCGGCAGCGGGTTCGTGGGGCCAGCCGACCCGTTCGCCGCCGTGCTCGCGGTGCTGGGCACCATCACCTTCTGGCATCCGTCCGCCGCGATCGTCGGCCTGTGGCTCCTCGCCCTGCCGATCGCCGCGGCCGGGGGATGGCTCGCGACCGCGCGCTTCACCCGGCGACGCCCGCTGCGCGTCATCGGCGGCCTCCTCTGGGCGGCTGCGCCCACCCTCGTGGTCGCGCTCGACAGCGGGCGCATCAGCGGCGTGCTCGTGCATCTCGCGGCCCCGTTCCTGCTGCTCGCCGCGTTCAAGGTGCGGTCCTCGTGGACCGCCTCCGCGTGGCTGGGGCTGCTCGGCGCGCTGATCGCCGCCGCCTCGCCGAGCCTCCTGCCCCTCCTGTTCATCGCGTGGCTCGTCGCCGTCGTGGTGGGGCTCGTCGTGCGGTCCGGGGAGCGGAGCCGGATCGTCCGCATCCTCCCGGTGCCCATCCCGACGGCGGTCCTGTTCCTCCCGCTCGTCGCCGAGCAGCTCGCGCACGGCCGGCTGATCGGCGTGCTCGCGGACCCGGGTCCCGTCGTGCCGCCTGGCGCGCAGCCCGACCTGCTCGGCCTGCCCACGCAGATCGCCAGGGTGCTGCAGCTGGCCGCGGGCTGGCCCACCTGGGCGATGCAGGCCTGGGAGGGGCTCACCGGCCCCCTCGGCTTCGGGACCGGCTTGTCCGCGGCGTTCGTCTGGGCCCTCGGTGTCCCGCTCCTCCTGCTCGCCGTGATCGGCCTGTTCTGGCCGAAGCAGAGCGTCCCGATCCGCATCGGCATGTTCGGGGTCGGCGGCCTCGTCATGGCCGTCCTCGCGACGCGCATCGAGGTCGTCTCGGTCGGCGGCACACCGGTCTCCGCGTGGCCCGGGGCGGGGCTGAGCCTCGCGTGGCTCGCCGTGCTCGAAGCAGCCGTGTGCGGCCTCGACCGGCTCGCCGCCGCGGGCGCGCTGCCCGCCAGGGCGCAGGTGCGGACCCCGAAGCGCGTCCGCGCAGGAGGTGCCGCAGCCGTCGGCTTCACGGCCGCTGCGGCCATGCTCGCCGCGGTCTCCCCGGTGCTCGTCGGCGTGCTGCTCGGCACCTCGGAGGTGCGGGCGGGCACGGCCGCCACCGTCCCGGCGCTCGTCGCCGCCGAGGGCCGCGCGATCCCCGAGCTCGGGATGCTCACGCTCACCGCGCAGTCCGACGGCGCGTACCGGAGCCTGCTGACCCGCGGCCAGGGGCGCACCCTCGAGTCGCTCAGCACCCTGCAGAGCACGGACGCGTTCGGCGACAGCCCCGGCCTCACGCGCCTCGCTGCCGGGCTCGTGCAGCCCACCGGCGACGACCTCGCCGCGTCCCTCGATGCATACCGGATTGGGTATGTGCTGCTCCGGTCCGACGGCGCAGGGGCGACCACGCCACTCGCGGCCGCCCGCGGCGCGCTCGGCGCGAACCCGCTGCTGTCCGTCGTGTCGACGACGGACTCCGGGACGCTGTACCGCTTCGACGACCTGAAGACGACCGGGGCCGTCCGCCTCCTGAGCGGCCCCTCGAACACCGGCAGCCCGATCGGCCTCCTGGTGCTCCTCGTGCAGGCGATCGTGTTCGCCCTCACCGGTCTGCTCGCGCTCCCGACCTCGCGGATCACGCAGCGCTTCCGACCGGTCGCGGTCGTGCGGGCGCCCAAGGCGGACGTGCGCACCGTCGCGCCGCGGCCCGAGCCGATCATCCGCACACCGGAGCAGGCGATGGCGCGGGAGTTCGCACCGCGGCAGGCGGAGGAGGTGGGCTCGTGGCGGTGAACGGCCGGATCATCGGGGCGACCGCGCTCGTCGTCGCGGGCGCCCTCGCGGCCGCGGTCGCGGGCCAACTGCCCGCGTTCGGGGTGGTCGACCAATCGCAGGTGGCCACGCCGTCCTCGGCGCCGCAGGCGCTCATCTGCCCCGGCCCGGCGATCGCGGTGGGCGCGGACCCCGCGAAGGCCAACGCGCTCACCGCCACGGGATCGCCCTCGCGGGTCGCCGGGACCGTCGGCGGCTCGAAGCCCAAGACCGTCGCGCTCGGCCGTGGCGCGGTCTCCGGAGGCGCGCAGCCGCGAGCGCTGAGTGCCGCCGCGGCGACGAAGACGGGCGCGCTGGCGGGTGCGCAGGTCGAGCAGGTCACGGTCGGCGACGCCGCCGGTCTCGTCGCGACCGCGTGCAGCGTGCCGCAGAGCGACGTCTGGTTCGCCGCGGGCGCGACGTCCACCGGGCGCACGACCGTGCTCACGCTCGCGAACGCCTCCCCGGTCGACGCGGAGGTCGGGGTCTCGGTCTGGAACGAGAACGGGCCCGTCGACGCGGCGTCCTTCAGCCGGCTCGTCGTCCCCGGCAAGGGGCGCACGGCCGTCTCGCTCGCGGGCGTCGCCCCCTCCTCCGGCGGGACCGTCGTGCGCGTGACCTCCACCGGCGGCCACGTCGGCGCGGCCCTCGAGCAGCGCACCGTCCGCGGCCTCGAGTCCGGCGGCCTCGACATGACCGGCCCGACCACCGCTCCCGCGCTCGAGCAGATCGTGCCCGGGGTGCGGGTGTCGAACGCGGCGGCCGTCGCCTCCGCTGCCCGCGCCGACGACTACGCGGACCTGCAGACGGTCGTGCGCGTGCTGGTGCCGGGTCCGACGGCGACCGACGTCTTGATCACCGCGACGCCGGACGGCGGCGGCCAGCCCGTGACCGTCGGGCGGCACGTCTCCGCAGGCGTGGTCACCGACTTCCCGATCACCGGGCTCGCGGACGGCACGTACACGATCCGGGTCTCGGCCAAGCAGCCGCTCGTCACGGGCGTGCGCACCTCCGTGGTGGGCGACGTGAGCGGCTCCGTGACGCCGACGAACTCGGCCCCGACCGGCACGGGCACGACCCCCGGCAGCAGCACGGCCGTCGGGTCGGACGCCGGGCTGGTGGGGGGCGTCGGCCCGGTCGGAACCTCCGGCACCTCCTCGTCCTCGACCTCGTCGTCGTCCGCCGGCGCGTCCGCGACGTCGACGGCGCGGGGCATCGATCTCGCCTGGTTCGCGGCGGCTCCGGCCCTGACCGCGACGGCGGCCGTCGCGGTCGTCGACGCGCCGTCTCCGATGCTGACCATCGCGAGCACCGGCTCGGCGGCCACGGTCCGCCTCACCGGCGCGGTCAACCGGACCGTCAAGGTGCCCGCGAAGGGGTCGGTGGCGATCCCCGCCTCACGCGGCATCGTCGTGCTCCACGGCGCGTCGGGACTGCGCGCGGCCGTGAGCTACGCCGGCGCCGATGCGATCGCCGGCTACCCGGTCGTGGCGGCCGATCAGCAGGCGCAGCCGATCAGGATCACCCGCTGACCTCCTCCGTTCCGCGCACCGGGGATCCACGCCGGTTCGCGGGGTCGACCGGGTACCGTTCGCGCATGCTGCCGGTCCCGACGCTCGAACCCGGCGGCGCATCATGACCGTCTCGGTCGAGTCCGCGGCGGCCACGCGCGACCCGGCCTCCGTCGCGGCCAAGCCGATGTTCGTGCGGCGCCGCAACCGGGAGCGCCTGCACGCGCTCGACGGGCTCCGCGGGGTCGCTGCGTTCATCGTCGTGCTGCACCACCTCCTGCTCCTCGCGCAGCCGGTGTCGCAGCCCTCGGGGGAGCCCGCCGTGCTCAGCGTGTGGTGGTGGCTCGAGCGGACGCCGCTCAAGCTGCTCACCGCCGGGTACGAGGCCGTGATCGTCTTCTTCGTGCTGTCCGGGGCCGTCGTGGTGCTGCCCGCGCTGCGCCGCATCGACTTCTCCTGGCCCGGGCTCGTCGCCAGCCGCGTCGTGCGGCTGCTCCTGCCCGCATGGGCGGCGATCGTTTTCGCCACGGTGCTGCTGCTCGTCGTGCCGCGGGTGCCGCAGCAGGTGACGGGCGGCACCTGGCTGTCCCGGCAGGTCCCGACGGACTGGAAGTGGCCCGACCTGCTCGTGCAGCTGTCGCTGATGGGCCCGACCGTGCCGTACGACAACGTGCTGTGGACGCTGAAGTGGGAGTTCCTGTTCTCCCTCCTGCTCCCCGGGTTCCTGGTCGTGGCGGTGCTGCTGCACCGCTGGTGGGTCGCCACCGGGCTGCTCGCGCTCGGCCTCGGGGTGGTCGGGTGCGTCGGCGGCATCCAGCCGCTCCAGTACCTCCCGGTGTTCTTCCTCGGCACCCTCGTCGCGGTGCGCCTGCGGGCGATCGAGCAGTGGAGCGAGTCCCGGCGTGCGCGGCGGCTCCTCGCGGTGCTGCTGCCGGTGAGCGCGCTCGTGCTGATCTGCTCGTTCCTGCTCGCGCCGGTGGTGCCGGTGGGGACGGTCGGTGGACATGCCCTGATCGGCATGGAGGCGCTCGGCGGCGTGGGCGTCGTGGTCGTCGCGGGTGCGAACACCGGGTTCCGCCGGTTCCTCGAGCGACGCGTGCCGCAGTTCCTCGGGCGGATCTCCTTCAGCCTCTACCTCGTGCACCTCCCGGTGCTCGCGACGGTGACCTGGCTGCTCGGCGACTGGAACTGGCCGGTCGCCGGCCTGATCGGCGTGCCGCTCGCGGTGCTGGCCGGGTGGGGCTTCTTCCGGCTGGTCGAGAAGCCGCTGCACCGCGTCGCGCGCGCGGCGAAGCGCGGGTCGGCGAAGGCCGTCGAACGCTACGTGCGGAGCGAGCGGACGGCCTGACCCCGCGTCTCCGGGCGCCGACCCGTCAGAAGTGCCGGAAGCGGTCCGGCGCCAGGTCCCACGGGTCGCGGCCCAGCAGCTCCGCGACGGCGCGGAACACGCAGCTCTCCACGTACATCCGCTGGTGCGCCTCGTCGTCGACGTGGAGGTGCGAGAGCCGCTCGATCGGCAGCCGGTAGAGCACGATCCGCTTCGCGTGCTGGTCCACCCACCAGCGGTCGAGGCCCGCGGGACCCACGACGCGCGGGATGCCCGCGATCTCGAAGGACACGTCGGCGAGATCCTCCGGCCACAGCCCGCGCAGGTAGTCCGCCGTCTCCGCGACCGCGCCCTCGAACGTCTCCGCCCTCGTGCGCAGCACCGGGAGGTGCGGCCCGGTGACGGAGGAGCGGAGCCCGCGACCGTGCCGGTTCCGGAACCCTCCCCGCGGCGACGGCGCGTGGGACACGCGACGGGAGCGGGCCATGCCGAGCGATGGTACGCCGCGCCGCGGCGGGAGGGCACCGTCCGCGGTGCGTGTGCTTACGATGCGCGCGTGCCGACCATCCGCCCGTGCTCGCGGCAGACCTGCCGCAGGACGGCGATCGCGACGCTGACGTACGTGTATGCGGACTCGATGGCGGTGCTCGGGCCGTTGTCCGCCTCGCCGGAGCCGCACAGCTACGACCTGTGCGAGGTGCACGCGGACCGGCTCTCGGCCCCGCAGGGCTGGTCCGTCCTCCGGATCAGCGCACCGGTGGACGAGCCGGACCCCTCCTCCCTCCTCGGCCGCTGACCCTTCGCCGATCCGGACTTCCTTCGCGGATCCGGAGATCCTCGGCGACACCCCGGGCGGAGGCGCCGAGCGGCGGCGTGTCGCGAAGGATCTCCGGATCCGGGAAGACCCGGGGAGGCGGACGAGCGGGTCCGCGGCTTCTGGGATGATGCTCGGATGAGTCTTCTGGACACGTCCCGCGATGCGGAGCCCGACAGTCCGACCCTCGAGTACCAGGTCGCCGATCTCGACCTCGCGGAGGCGGGGCGGCACCAGATCCGCCTCGCCGAGCAGGAGATGCCGGGGCTGATGGCCCTGCGCGAGCGGTACGCCGAGACGAAGCCGCTCACGGGCGCGCGCGTCGCCGGCTCGCTGCACATGACCGTGCAGACCGCCGTGCTGATCGAGACGCTCGTGGCGCTCGGAGCGCAGGTGCGCTGGGCGAGCTGCAACATCTTCTCGACCCAGGACGAGGCGGCCGCAGCGGTCGTCGTCGGCCCCGACGGCACCCCGCACGACCCGCGCGGCGTGCCCGTCTTCGCCTGGAAGGGCGAGACGGTCGAGGAGTACTGGGACTGCACCGACCGCATCTTCGACTGGTCGGGGGAGGCGGTCGCCGGCGGCGGCGACTTCACCGGCCCGACGATGATCCTCGACGACGGCGGCGACGCGTCCCTCCTGGTGCACCGCGGCGTGCAGGTCGAGCGCGCGGGCCGGGTTCCGGAGACGAAGGACGACACCGGGACCGAGGAGCGTGCGCTGCTCGACGTCCTGCGGCGCTCCCTCGACCGGGACCCGCAGCGCTGGACCCGCATCGCGCAGGACATCCGCGGCGTCTCGGAGGAGACCACCACCGGCGTGCACCGCCTCCACGAGTGGGACCGCGACGGCGAGCTGCTGTTCCCCGCGATCTCCGTCAACGACTCGGTCACGAAGAGCAAGTTCGACAACCGCTACGGCATCCGCCACTCCCTGGTCGACGGCCTGAATCGCGCGACCGATGTGCTGATCGGCGGCAAGACCGCCTACGTCGTCGGGTACGGCGACGTCGGTAAGGGCGCCGTGGAGGCGCTGGCCGGCCAGGGCGCCCGGGTGATCGTCGGCGAGGTGGACCCGATCACCGCGCTCCAGGCGGCGATGGACGGCCATCAGGTCGTGCCGCTCGAGGAGGTCGCGGGCCAGGTCGACATCGTCATCACCACGACCGGCAACGAGAAGGTCGTCACGGTCGACGACCTCCTGTCGCTCAAGCACCTCGCGATCGTCGCGAACATCGGGCACTTCGACACCGAGATCGACGTCGCCGGCCTCGAGACGCTCGAGGGCGCCGAGCGCGTGCGGATCAAGCCGCAGGTCGACGAGTGGCAGCTGCCGAACGGCCGCAGCATCATCGTGCTGTCCGAGGGCCGCCTGATGAACCTCGGCAACGCGACGGGACACCCCTCCTTCGTGATGTCGATGAGCTTCACGAACCAGGTGCTCGCGCAGCTCGAGCTGTGGGTGACGCCGGAGGCCTACCCGGTCGCCGTCGCGACGCTGCCGCGCGCGCTCGACGAGGAGGTCGCCCGCCTCCACCTCGACGCGCTCGGCGTGCGGCTGACGCGGCTCACGAAGAAGCAGGCGAAGTACCTCGGCGTCGACCGCGACGGCCCGTTCAAGCCGGACACCTACCGGTACTGACGCCTCCCTCCTGAGCACGACAGCAGGACCGATTCGCTTCGGCAGGAGGAATCGGGCCGGTTCCTCCTGCTGATGCGTTTCCTTCCTGCTGTCGTGCTCGAGGCGACTCGTTCCGGAGCACGACGGCAGGAACGACGCACTTCGGCAGGAGGAACGCGCCTCGTTCTTCCTGCTGTCGTGCTCCGTTCCTGCTGTCGTGCTCGGGGCGCTGCCGAGGCCGGATCGCGCCGGTACCGTTGAGGGGTGCAGGAGACCGCCTCGGCGGCGCTGATCGTGTCGATCGTGGCCGTCGTCCTTGGAGCGCTGGGCGTCGTCGGCGGCGTCGTCGGCTACGTGCAGGGCGCGGCCGCCCTGCGCCGGGCGACGCTGATCCGCCAGCGCGCATCCGCTGCGGAGGAGGCCGCGCTGCAGGCGAAGGCCCACGCCGAGCAGTCCGCTCGCACCGCGCAGAGCCTGCTCGACCGATTCGCGGGCTCGGGCACGCGGTCCGTGAGCGACGTCGCCGACCTGCCCACGGGGCCGCTGGTGCTGCCGCCTCGCGCCGTCCCCGCGCGGCAGGAGAGCATCTTCGGGCCGCCCGTGTCGCCGGAGCCCGAAGCCGAGCCGGAGCCGGAGTGGGTGCCCGACTGGGTGCTCGCCCCCGCGCTCGAGGTGCCGCCCCCCTCCGCGGACGAGCCCGACGAGGAGCCCCAGCCGGCGGAGCGCCCCGTCTCCGCGTTCACGCCGTTCGCGGGTCTCCCCACCACGCCCCCTGACGAGACCGGACCGGAGACGTCGCCCGTGCCGGCGGAGGCGGAGCCCGCTCCCGAGAGCGACGAACCGGAGCAGCCGGCCGAGCAGGAGCGCGAAGTCGAGGAGTCGCCCGAGACTGAGACCGAGCTGGAGACCGAGACCGAGCCGCAGCCGCAGCCGCAGCCTGAGCCCGAACCAGAACCGGAACCAGAGCCCGAGGCGCCGGCGGAGGCGCCCGCCGAGGCGAGCGCGGAGCAGCCGGCGGAGGAGACCCACACGGCGACCCAACCGGAGCGCGCCGCGACCGGGCAGGTCACCGCGTCGCGTCCGGACGCACCGCCGATCAGCTGGGCCGAGGCCCTCCGCACCGGCGCGATCCCGCTGCCCGCCCGCTCGCGGGGCACCTACTCGGCGCCGGAGAAGGCGCAGGGGCAGCCGATGGGGCCGGCCCGCTTCGAGATCCGGGCCGTCGGGCGCCAGAAGTACGCGGCGGTGAACGTCGGTGGTGCGACGGCGGAGCAGGTCGAGGTGGAGGGCGCCGCCGACGACCGGCACCTCGTCCGGCCGTTGGAGCCCCGGGCGAAGCCGGTGCCTCCGGGCGAGTCGATCGCGTTCTCGGTGCTCCGCGTGGAGGGGCGTCAGGTGTCGGTGCACGTCACCTGGCTCGCGAGCGGCGACGAGCAGCAGGTCGAGCTGCCCGTCCCCTGATCAGCGGTCGGGGAAGCCGTGCGGGGTGGCGCTGAGCGTCGCCGACAGCTGCTCGAAGCGTTCCCGCTCGAGCATCAGCGCGGTGAACTCGCGGTCACGCCGGATCGCCGCCACCGCCGCCAGCAGCAGCTCGGGCGTGGTCTCGACCGCGGGGGCGACGTAGGGCGCCGCCTCCGCCGCCAGCGCCTCGGCGAGCCGCGCCCGGCTCGCCGGCACCATCCGAGGCGCCTGGGCGAGGAACGCCGCGATCCGGCGGGCCAGAGGATCCGGCAGCCGCGCCACGTCGGCGATCGCCGCCCACTCGGTGAGCGACTCCGGTACCCCGACGGCGTTCGAGACCGGCCGCGGCACCCGTTCGTGCTGGCTCACCGTGCCCGCGAGCAGGTCGCCCACGCGCTTCGAACGCCGGTTGAGGATGCCCACGACGGCGGCCATGCCGCCGAGCGTCATGACGATCTCGACGAGGCCGCTGAGGGCCCGGATGAACGCGTGCCGCATCGCGATCGCGCCCCCGTCGTCGCGCACGATCCTCGCGCCGACCGCGAACTTGCCGACGGACCTGCCGCGGGTCGCGGTCTCCAGCACCGTCGGCGCGATGATGAACGACAGCACCAGGTCGACGATGAGCAGTGCCCGCGACAGCGCCTGGTCGCCCGACACCAGGCCGAGCGCGATGACGCCGAACATGAGCGCGAGGAAGAGCCCCAGCTCGCACAGGAAGTCGATGAGCGCGCCGAGCGCTCGCAGCGGGAAGCTCGTCGACCGAACCTCGAGCGCGACGGCCTCGCCCGTGACGATGCCGAGGTCGTCGAGTTCCGGGGCCGCCACGCCCCGAACCTACCCGCGCCGACCCGGGCGTGCGGCCCCGCTTGTGGGGCTGCCGGGGGCGGTGCGGCGCAGGAGGCAGCCCGTAGGCTCGCGCTGTGGATCTGGACGCGTTGCGCTCCGCCCGGCAGGGGGAGTGGCAGCGGCTGGACGAGCTCGCGGGCGACCGGAGGCTCGACGGCCGCGGCAGCGACGAGCTGATCCTGCGCTACCAGGATGCGGCGGCCGACCTCTCCGGGATCACGACCACGGCCGGATCCGTGCCGCTCGGTGACCGGCTGTCGGTCTCGCTCTCCCGCGCCCGCATGCGCTTCACCGGCACCGGCCGGAACGTGGTCAGCCAGGTGCCCGCGTTCTTCCTCCTGCAGCTGCCCGCGGCGCTGTACCGGGTGCGGTGGTGGACGTTCTGGGTCGCGCTCGTGAGCGCGGTGGTCGCGATCGCGTACGGCACGTGGTCCGCGAACGATCCCCACGTGCAGGCGGCCCTCGGCCAGAACGCCGACCTGAAGCGGCTGGTGGACCACGACTTCACCGCCTACTACAGCGACAACCCGGCGGCCTCGTTCGCGAGCCAGGTGTGGACCAACAACGCCTTCATCGCGGCGCAGTGCATCGCGTTCGGCATCCTCGGCTTCTACGTGCCGTACGTCCTGCTGCAGAACGCGATGAACGTCGGGCTGACCGGCGGCATCCTCATCGGTTACGGGCACGCCGACACGTTCTTCCTCTACATCGCGCCGCACGGGATGCTGGAGCTGACGAGCGTCTTCGTCGCCGGCGCCGCCGGCATGCGCGTCTTCTGGGCCTGGATCGCGCCGGGCGCGCGGACCAGGGGGCAGGCGCTCGCGGAGGACGGCCGTGCGCTGTTCATCATCGCCGTCGGACTGACGATGTCGCTGTTCGTGTCCGGGACCCTGGAGGGGTTCGTGACCCCGTCCCATCTGCCCTGGCCCGTCAAGATCGGCCTGGGCGCCCTGGCGCTCGCGGCGTTCCTCTTTTACATGCTCTTCGTCGGCGGCCGGGCCGTGCGAGCGGGCGAGACGGGCGACCTGGACCCGTTCGCGGCGGGAGCCCGCCGCATCATCGCCGACTGAGGCGTCACGGCCGTCGGCCTGTGGAGAACCCTCCCGCCACGGGGCGCGCCTGTTCTACGGTGACCGTGTGAATTGGGGGAGGGGCATATGCCTCATCGCGCTCCTGTTGGTTGGAACGCTCGCCGGGTGCTCCCGACCTGAGTCAGCGCGACCGTCCTCGCCGACGAAATCTCAGTCTTCAGTCTTTCCGTCGAATGAGGACGCGAAGACCGCCGCGCAACACGCGTACTCGCGATACCTCTCGCTCTCAGATCAAGTGGCCGCCAACGGCGGTGATGGCGTTGATGTATTGGCCGACTCTGTCACGACGGCCGAACTGGAGAGAGAGCGAACTATCGCGGCCAGCCTCAAGGCCCAGGGCCTTCGCGTCGTGGGAGCATCGCGCCTGCAACGTCTGCGGCTTCAAAGCGTTGATCTTGCCTCTGGGGACGTCACGGCCTATGTGTGCGTGGACGTGAGCGACACGCGCGTACTCGATCGTGGGGGCGACGACGTGACGCCCTCGACGCGAAACGATCGTCAGACCTCAGTGGCGAACTTCGTGTGGTCTGCCCATGGTCTCGTAGTCAAGAAGACAAGTTCATGGTCCGGCGATCCCATCTGCTAGTTGTTCTTTTGTCGCTCACCTCTGGGTTGCTTGTGCAGCAGTCACCCGTAGCGAGCGCAGCTGAGCAGGACTGCACCCCCCTCCAACAGACGGCCGGCATCTGCAAAACCTCCGGCACGTCCGACGGCACCGGCGTGAACGTGACTGGCTCCATCGAGCAGAATCCCAGCGGATCCGGGGCGCATGTGGGAGCCGGTAGCGGGGCGGGGCATGTCCTCACCGACGCGGAGCGGGCAGCGCTGCTCGATGCGATCTGCGTGAGCGCAGGGCAGTGCGACGTCCGTTCCGCGGCGGCGCTGAACCCGCTCATCGTGCTGCCCGATCCCGGCACCGGTGGCGCGAGGGCCACGACGCCTGCGATCACCATCGACGACCTCGCCCGGTTCCTCCCGGCGACGGCGGCGCTGCACGTCGAGCCGAACGGGTGGGCGGTCGTCGGCGTGCCGGCGAACTTCTGGATCGAGAGCGGCGCAGTCACGGTGAGCGGTGCTCTGCTCGGGGACACGGCCCAGGTGCGGTTCACCCCGCAGGCGTACCGCTTCGACTACGGGGACGGCTCGAGCCGCACCTCAGCGATCCCGGGCGCCTCGTGGGCCGCACTCGGACACGCGGAGCTGACCGCGACGTCGACGAGCCACGTCTACGGCGCACGAGCCGACGTCCGCGCGACCGGCACGGTCGTCTACACCGCCGCCTACCGCTTCGCGGACGGGCCGTGGATCGGCGTCTCCGGTGCCGTCAGCGGCTCCACGCCGCCGCAGCGCGTGCTCGTCGTGACGGAGCGGACCGCGCTCACGAGGCCCGGCTGAGATCCTCCTGCGCCCCGTCGTGGACGGAGCGCGCCTCCTCGGCCGTGACGTCCTGCACGCTGTAGCAGACCTCGTCGGGGTCCGGCACGATCAGCGCGTCCTCGTCACGCGGGTGCCGCACCGTCGGGATACCGTAGTGCGTGTAGAGGCGCTCCTCCTCACCCACGGTGAGCGGCTCGTCCATCTCCATCCGCGGCGCCTCTCGAGCGCTCTGCCGGTCCACTGCCACGCGCAGCGAGCGCTCGTCCCACTCGGCGTCCTCCAGGGGGACGAGCACCTCGGCGCCGCTCAGCAGCGCGAGCCGCACACTCACCCACGTGGGCCGGTCGGACCGCTCGTCGACGTAGACCTGGCTCACCTCGCCGATGCGGTCGTCCTGCGCGTCGAGCGCGTCTGCGCCGATCATGCTGTCGATGACGTCGGACGTGATCATGTGCCCTCCTGAGGCCGAGGCGTCCACGCTTCCGGACGAAACTGGACACGCGGGTGACGGCACCTGGGTCCCACGTCAAAGGCTTCCGGCAAGACCGTGAGTCGTGCTAAAGACGCCCGGCCGCCTTGAGTGCCAGATATCGATCGGCGAGCGCAGGCGGCAGATCGGCCGGCGGGGCCGTGACGACCTGCGCGCCGAGCCGTTGCACCGCGGCGGCCACTCGGTCGGTCTCGAGGAGGGTGCGCTCGGCCGCCGCCGCGAGGTACGTCTCGTCGAGGTCGTGCCGCTCCGTGGTCATCGCCGCCACCGCTGGGTCGGTGACCGAGGCGATCACCACGAGGTGCCGGCTCGTCAGCTGCGGGAGCATCGTGAGCAGCCCGCGGGCGCTGCCCGCGCCCTCCAGCGAGGTGATCAGCACGACGAGCGCCCGCTGGGAGGTGAGCGCGCGCACCTGGGCGGGGACGCCGGCCCAGTCCGTCTCGAGCAGCTCCGGCTCGATCGGCGCCATCGCGTCGACCATCCGGTGCAGCACGTCCGCCGGTGCCGCGGCGTGCACGCGGGCCCGGATCCTCCGGTCCCAGACGAGCAGGTCCGCCCGATCGCCGGCGCGGGTCGCGAGCGCCGTCAGGAGGAGCGTGGACTCGAAGGCGGTGTCCAAGCGCGGCTCGTCGGCGATGCGCGCCGCCGCGGTGCGGCCGGAGTCGACGACGACCACGACGCGGCGGTCCCGCTCCGGGCGCCACGTGCGCACCATGAGGCGCTGCCCGGCGCCGGGCAGCGCGGGGTTGCGCGCGGTGGCGCGCCAGTCGATCGACCGGACGTCGTCGCCCCGCACGTACTCGCGCAGGGAGTCGAACTCGGTGCCCTGCCCGCGGACCTGCAGCAGCGTGCGGCCGTCGAGCTCCCGGAGGCGGGCGAGACGGCTCGGGAGGTGGCGGCGCGAGCGGAACGGCGGGAGCACGCGGAACGAGCCCGGGGCGCGGAGGGTGACCTGCCGCCCGGCGATCCCGAGGGGGCCGAGGGAGCGGACCGTGACCTGCTCGGTGCGGCGCTCGCCGCGGCGCAGCGGGACGAACGCGCTCCGGAACGCGCGGCGCTCACCGCCGGGCAGGTCGAGCGGCCAGCGGGTCCGCTCGGCTCCTGCGGACGGCTGCCACGCGTCGCGGAGCAGGCCCCGGAGGCGCCGGGCGCCCGGGTTCGTGACGAGCAGGGCCGCCTCCGTGCGCTCGCCGAGCCGGACCGCGGACGGCAGCTCGCGCTCCAGGCGCACCTGGCGCGGGCTCGGGGCGAGCGCTACGTCGAGCAGGATCAGGACGACGACGAGGGCGAGCCACCCGCCGAGCACGCCGATCGCCCATCCGGCGCCGAGGGACCCGAGCACGACGACTGCCAGTGCGCCGACGAGCACGAGCACCGGCACCCGCCCCGTGATCAGCACCGCCGCGCCTCCGGGACCCTGCGCGCCTCCGGGAGCCTGCGCGCCTCCGGGAGCACGACAGCAGGACCCAGCACCGACAGCAGGACAGGAACGTCGTCTGTGTCCTGCTGATGGCGCTGGATCCTGCCGACGTGCTCGGTCACAGGGGGACCTGGACGGTCGCGATGATGCTGCGGAGCACCGCGTCGACGGAGACGCCCTCCAGCTCCGCCTCGGGCCGGAGGCGGATCCGGTGCCGGAGGACGGGGAGCGCCATGTCCTGCACGTGGTCGGGCGTGAGCGCCGTCGCCCCGCGCAGCCACGCCCACGCCCGCGATGCGGCGAGCAGCGCCGCCGCGCCGCGCGGCGAGACGCCGAGCTGCACGGACGGGGCCGACCGGGTGCCGCGCACCAGGTCGACGACGTAGCCGAGCACGTCGCCGGAGGCGTGGACCTCCCGCACCGCGAGTCGCGCGGCGCGCAGCTGCTCGGGCGTCAGCTGCGGTGTGAGCGCCGACAGGTCGCGGGGGTCGAAGCCGTTCGCGTGCCGGACGAGCACCTCCACCTCCTGCTCGCGCGCGGGGAGATCGAGCACGATCTTCATGAGGAAGCGGTCGAGCTGCGCCTCCGGCAGCGTGTACGTGCCCTCGTACTCGACGGGGTTCTGGGTCGCCGCGACGAGGAACGGGTCCGGCAGGGCGCGGGAGACGCCGTCGACGGTGACCTGCCGCTCCTCCATCGCCTCGAGCAGCGCGCTCTGCGTCTTCGGCGGCGTGCGGTTGATCTCGTCCGCGAGCAGGAGGTTCGTGAACACCGGGCCGGGCCGGAAGTCGAACCGCCCCGTGCCCGCGTCGAACACGGTCGAGCCGCTCACGTCGCCCGGCATCAGGTCGGGGGTGAACTGCACGCGCTTCGTGTCGAGCGCCAGGGAGGCGGAGAGGGACCGCACGAGCAGGGTCTTCGCGACGCCGGGGACGCCCTCGAGCAGCACGTGCCCGCGGGCGAGCAGCGCGACGATCAGGCCGCTGACTGCGGCCTCCTGGCCGACGACGGCCTTCCCCACCTCCGAGCGGACGGCGGACAGGCGGGCGCGGAGGTCGTCGGTCATGGGGCTCCTGTGGTCGGGGCGGAGGTGCCGGGCACGACGGCGGCGCGCACGGCCGCCTCCAGCCTGGCGAGGTCGTCGGAGAGGCGGACGAGATCGGCGTCGGTCGCCGGCTCGGCGGTGAGCAGGACGGCGGCGACCGTGTCCCGCGGGCGCCCGGTGCGCTGCGCCGCGGCGACGACGACCTCGTCGACGGAGGCGGTGCGGGAGAGCCCCAGGTCGGGCGCCATGCGCCGGATCGCGCCGATCCGCAGGGCGTCGGCGGCGTGCAGCCGGGCGCGGCCACGCCCGTAGAGGCGCGCGCGGCCCTCCACGGTCTCGCGGGAGCGCACGACGACCGGCAGCGCCTCCACCACGATCGGGCCGAGCCGGCGCCCCTTCCAGAGGGCCGCCGCGAGTCCGGCGGTCAGCAGGAGGACGACGAGCGGGGTCACCCACGCGGGCGTGAGGTCCTGCAGGGTCGGCGCGCCGGTGCTCGCCGCCGGGTCGAGCGGGGACTGCTGGAACCAGACCAGCTCCGGGGTCGCGCCGAGGGCCCCGAGCGCGACCGCGGCGTTGCCGGCGGCCGCGATGTGCTCGTTCGTGAACGCGGTCCGGTCGGCGAGCAGGAGCACCTGCACGCCGTCGTGCGTGCCGGACACGAGCTGCGCCGCACCGGAGGGGGTCGTGAAGCACGCGGTCGAGGTCGAGGCGCGCAGTGCGAGGCCGACGCCCTGCAGCGACATCGTCCCCGCGCGGCGCGCGAGCGGCAGCGGGCAGGAGGCGCTCGCGGTCGCGGCGTCCGGCGTGCCCGCGGGCTGCGCATCGGGCAGCAGCGTGTCGAGCGCCGTGCGGTCCGGGTCGAGCACGACGACCCTCGTCCGGCCCGCGAGCAGCTTCGCCCACGAGGCCGCCGTGATCGTGGCCTCGGTGTCGTCGACGAGGAGGGTTCCGGAGGCGGCCGCCGCGTCGGCGACGGTGGTGGGGGTCGACACGCGCACCCCCTGCTGCTCGAGCACGGACCGAAGCGCGCGGGCCCCGGTCGGGCCCGGGTTGTCCGGGCCGAACGTCGGTCCGGGGACGAGCGAGGAGTTCGCGATCGCCGTGCCGATCGCGATGAGCACGACCACGACGGCGACGACCACCCAGAAGCGCGCACGCCGCACCAGGCCGCCGAGGGTCGGGGTGACCGCCTCCTGCGCGGTCGCAGCGGCCGTCACGTGGGCTCCGCGACGAGCGGTCGCGCGGCTGCGAGCCGGTCGTCGAGGGCGGCGATGGAGAGGGCGTCCTCCCTGGTCGCCGCCTCGTCGGCGTACCGGACGGCGTCGAACAGCTCCGCCGCCGCCTGCAGCTCGCCGAGCTCGGACGGGAAGACGCGGCCCGCACTCACGGCGAACCCGGTCGCGGTGGTGCCGGGGAAGACGGCGACGAGGGTGCGCTCGTCGAGCCCGCGCGCGACCGCGCGGAACCGCTCGAGCACGGCCAGCGACCAGTCCCCGCGGGCCATGGCACCCTCGGCGGCCCTGCGCATCTCGGCGGCGCTCCTGCGGTCGTCGGCACCGAACAGGGCCCCGACGGTGCTCCTCCGGTTGCGGCGCGGCAGCCCGAACAGCAGCAGCGCGGCGACGAGCACCACGACCACGATCGCGATCGCCACCGCGAGCGCGATCGGCGGTGCGCCCGCGTGCTTGGCGTCGAACAGGCTCGCGAACCAGGCGAGGAAGGCCTGCACCGCCCGGTCCCACGGTGTCGGCTGCGCGGCCTGGTACGCGGGCTTGGCCAGCTCGTCGAGCAGCCACCGGCGCGCGGTCCCGGCGTCGGGCTGCACCGGCACGGCGGCCGGCAGCGCGATCATCCGACCCGCTCGTACGGGTCGTCGCCGCCCTGCTCCACGAAGCGCTGCAGCTCGAGGTCGAGCCCCTCGGTCCGCATCCGCCGGTCGAGGTAGATGAGCACCAGCGCGGACACCTGCGCGATCTGCCCGATGCCCGCCACGATCACGGCGACGACGAGCGCGGGCGCGCTGCCGATGAGCCCGACCAGCACGGTGCTCGAGAGGTCGTTGCCCGCGTTCGGGAACAGGAGGCCCGAGATCGCGCCGCCGATGATGCTGAACGGCAGGGACACGATCTGACCGGCGACCGAGATCATGAGGTACACGAGGGCGACGAGGCCGAAGGTGCGCCAGAACGCGCCGCGGGTGATGCGCCACGAGCGGGCGATCGCGGGGAGGACCCGCTGCCGCTCGAGGACGATCACCGACGGGGCGAGCGCGAACTTGATGTAGAAGAAGAAGTAGACGACGAAGAGGGCGATCGCGATCGGGATGGCGATCAGCACGGTGTAGACGACGCCGATGTTGTTCGCGAGGCCCGAGAACGCGACGACCAGACCGACCACGGCTCCCGCCAGCAGCAGGACCAGCACCAGCTGGATCACCCCGAGCAGCAGGGAGAACCGGATGAGCGGCCAGAAGCGCTGCCCCGCAGCGCGGAGCGCCTCCCCGGCCCTCGGCCGCTTGCCGATCGCGCCCTGCGCGACCACCCGGGTCGTGACGCCCATCAGCAGCGCCGAGCCGACCACCGAGGCCACGAGCACGGCCAGGAATGCGGCGCCGCCCGTCGCCGCGCCGCCGACGGCGATGGCGGTCCGGTCCGCGGCGTTGGTCGCGCGCTGCACCCGGTCGATCGTCACGAGCCCGATGCCGTAGGTGAGCCCGAGCGTCAGCACGTTCTGGATGAGGCTGATGACGAGCGCGGGCCCGATCGTGGCGCGCGGGTTGTACCGGATGACCTGGAACGAGGCGCCGAGCAGCTGGCCGAACGACAGCGGATGGAGGGGGATCAGCCCCGGCTTCGGCGGCGGCACGTAGCCCTGGGACACGGCCGGTGCGGGCGCGGGAGGTGCGGGGGACCAGCCCGGGATGCGCTCGCCGTAGCGGGGCGGGTCGGCATCGCGCTCGGGACCGCCGCCGGGCGAGGTCCAGTCGTCGCCCTGATCAGCCATGACGCCATGCTTCCACGCGCGGCGCAGGAAGGTCTGCACCCCCTTCGTCGTTCAGGAGAAACGGCCCGCAGTCGGCAGAATCTCCTGAACGACGAAGGGGCGTGCGGAGGGGTGGGACGCCGCGCCGCGTCGCGCGTCGATTACGCTGATCTCCACCCGTTCTGCTCGTCGACGACGACGAGCGGCTGAGCGCGGATGGAAGGAACGCATGAGCGGTCGCATCCTGGTCGTCGACGACGACACCGCGCTCGCGGAGATGATCGGCATCGTCCTGTCCACCGAAGGATGGGAGCCGGTCTTCTGCGCGGACGGGTCGGAGGCGCTCGCGCGCTTCCGCGCCGCCGATCCCGACCTGGTGCTGCTCGACCTGATGCTGCCCGGCATGGACGGCATCGAGGTGTGCCGCGCGATCCGCGCCGAGAGCGGCGCACCGATCATCATGCTGACGGCGAAGTCGGACACCTCCGACGTCGTCGACGGGCTCGAGTCGGGCGCCGACGACTACATCGTGAAGCCGTTCGACCCGAAGGAGCTGGTCGCGCGCATCCGCACGCGGCTGCGCCCCGCCGCGCCCGTGCCGGGCAACCGCCTCCGGATCGGCGACCTCACCGTCGACGCCGCCGGGCACGAGGTGATGCGCGCCGGCGCCTCGATCCCGCTGACGCCGCTCGAGTTCGACCTGCTGCACACCCTCGCGTCGAAGCCGCACCAGGTGTTCACGCGCGAGATGCTGCTCGAGCAGGTGTGGGGCTACCACTACAAGGCGGACACCCGCCTTGTGAACGTCCACGTCCAGCGGCTGCGCGCGAAGGTCGAGCTCGATCCCGAGAACCCGCGCATCGTCACCACGGTGCGCGGCGTGGGCTACCGCGCCGGCGCGGCCGTCTGACCCATGAGCGCGGAGCAGCCGCGCCCGCCCGCATCGCTGCGGGCCGCCCTCGCTGCGGACCGGGTGCGGCGCGCGCTGATCGCGCCGATCCGGATCTGGCGCCGGTCGCTGCGGGTGCGCACGGTCGCGATCACGCTGCTCCTCTCCTCCGTCGCCCTGCTCGCGGTCGACACGGTGGTCTCCTACACGATCGCCCAGGGCCTCTTCCACGACCGGGTCCAGCAGCTGGAGTCGCTGTCCCTGCGCGCGAACACCGCCGCGCAGAACACGATCAACAGCTCCTCCTCGAACGACCAGGTCGTGCTGGAGGCGGTGCGCGCCCAGGCGATCGCGAGCGTCGCGCAGGTCGCCAGACCGGCCGGGTACTACTGGCTGACGAACCCGATCCCCGGGCAGTCGTTCGCGCCGGTGTACAGCGCGGACGGCATCCAGCAGGTGGTCTCGCCGGAGCTGCAGGCCGCGGTCCGGGGTGGCAGCGGGCAGCACTGGCAGTCCGTGGCGTTCCCGACCGCCGACGGAGGGATGCACCCGGGGGTCGTGGTTGGCGACACCCTGCACTTCGGTGACGGCAGCGCCCAGCTGTACCTGATCTACGACCTGGACGACGTGCAGACCACGCTGACCCTGGTGCAGCGGGCGCTGCTCGTCGGCGGCCTCGTCCTCCTCGTGCTGATCGGCGCGGTCGCCGCCGTGGTGGCGAGCCTCGTGATCGCGCCCCTGAAGCAGGCCGCAGCGACGAGCGAGCAGCTCGCCGACGGGCACCTCGAGCAGCGGATCCCGGAGCACGGCGACGACGTGGTCGCGACGCTCGCGCGGTCCTTCAACCGCATGGCGGAGAGCCTCCAGCGCCAGATCACGCAGCTCGCGAACCTGTCGCGCGTGCAGCAGCGGTTCGTGTCCGACGTGTCGCACGAGCTGCGCACCCCGCTCACGACCATCCGGCTCGCCTCCGACGTCATCTACGACGCCCGCGAGCGCTACGACGCCCCCACCGCCCGGTCCGCGGAGCTGCTGAAGGCCCAGGTCCAGCGCTTCGAGCTGCTGCTCGCCGATCTGCTCGAGATCAGCCGTATGGACGCGCGGGCCGCCGACCTGAGCGGTGAGCCCACCAACCTCGTCGATCTGGTGCGGGAGGGGATCGACTCGCTCGGCGGGCTCGCGGAGGAGACCGGCAGCTCGGTGCGGCTGCACACGCCGGGCGGGCACGCCTCCGTCGACGTCGACGCGCGCCGCATCGCCCGCATCGTGCGGAACCTGCTCGCGAACGCGCTCGAGCACGGCGAGGGGCGCCCGATCGACGTCACCATCGACAGCTCCGGCAGCGCGGTCGCGGTGGGTGTGCGCGACCACGGCATCGGGATGGACCCCCAGGACGCGGAGCGCGTGTTCGACCGGTTCTGGCGTGCCGACCCCTCCCGCCAGCGCCGGATCGGCGGCACGGGCCTCGGTCTCGCGATCAGCCTGGAGGACGCCGCGCTGCACGGCGGCGCGCTCGAGGTGTGGAGCCGGCGCGGGGACGGGACCAACTTCGTGCTCACCCTGCCGCGGGGCAGCGACGGCGTCGACCAGCACCGTCCCGTGCCGGTCGTGCCCGCGGACGCCGCACCCGAGCAGCCGCCGCCCGCGCGGAGGAAGCCGCGCCGACCGCTGCGGGTCGGCTCGTGAGGCGGGCACGCTGGCTCGTGGGCCTCGCAGCCGTGCTGCTGCTCGCGGGCTGCTCGGCGATCCCGAGCGCCGGTCCCGTGCAGCCCGGGACGACGGAGGAGCCGAACGGCACGAGCATCGTCTACGCGCCGAACCCGCCGGCGCCCGGCGCGAGCCAGCGGGACATCGTCAGCGGGTTCCTCACCGCCGCGAGCGCCGGCGGTCGCCTCCAGGTCGCCAAGCAGTACCTCACGCCAGGCTTCGCGGCGAAGTGGAAGCCGAACAGCCGCGTGCTGGTGCAGGCGTCCCAGCCGACCAGCAGCGCCAACGGCAACGTCCTCACGCTCGAGATGCCCGTCACGGCGAAGGTGGATGCGGAGGGCGTCTACACGCAGACGACCGCCACGGTGCCGCTCGTGTTCCACCTGACGCAGCGCAGCGGCGAGTGGCGCATCGACCAGGCGCCCGACGGGATCGTCCTCACGCCCACCGTCTTCGCGCGGAACTACAAGCCGCAGTCGCTCGAGTTCTACGACGAGAGCTGGTCGCGACTCGTGCCCGACCTGCGCTGGTTCCCGAGCGACACCACCGCGCCGAGCAGCAGCGCGGTGGTCGCGGCGCTGATCGCCGGCCCGGCCGGCCCGCTCGCCGGCGGCGTGACGATGAACGCCCTCCACGGTGCGACGGTGCAGGGGGTGGATGCCGCGAGCACGGGCATGACCACCGTGACGCTGCGCACCACCGGACAGGGCCCGGATGCCGCCACCCTGACGCGGATGCAGCAGCAGCTGATCCAGTCCCTCCGCCTCCCGACGCCGAACGCGCTGCGGCTCGTCGTGAACGACAAGCTCGCGTCGCCGGTGAAGTCCCTCGTGAGCCAGTCGCCGCAGCCGGCCGCGTACGTGGTCGCGAACGGCCGGTTCGGCACGCTCTCCTCCTCGGGCACGTTCACGGAGGACGGGACGCTCGGCAGGAGGATCGAGGCCGAGAACCCCTCCGCCATCACGGTCTCGCTGCGACAGGGGCTGGCGGCGGTGCTCACGGGCGCCGGGGAGGTGGCGGTCGTGACGACCAGCGGCGCTCGGACCGTCGACTCCCGCTCGGGCGTCGTGGCCCCGGCCCTCGACCAGCGCGGCTGGACCTACTCGGTGCCGGCCGATTCGCCGAACGCGTTCACCGCGACAGACGCGGGCGGGAACGCGATCCAGCTCGTGTCCAGCCTGCCGAGCGGCACGGTCAGGGCCATCGAGGTGTCACCGGACGGCACCAGGATGCTCGTGGTCCTGCAGCGGCCGAACGGCCCCGTGGCGTTCGTCAAGGGGATCCTGCGCAACCCGGACGGCACCCCGACCGGCCTGACCGACGCGCAGTACGCGGTCGATCTGGGCGGCAACACCGGGCTGGCGGTCGACGCCACCTGGGTCGACCCGGGGGACGTGGCGGTGCTCGTGAACTCGCCTGACGGTTCGACCGAGCGCGTGCAGCTGCAGCAGCTCGGCGGCCTGAGCTCGCCGCTCGGCTCGATCCCGAACGCGACCGCGATCGTGGGCACCTCCAGCACCTCGGACCTCCGGGTGCTGCTGCAGACCGGGGACCTGTTCGTGTGGCAGGACCCGAGCTGGCAGGCGCAGTCCTCGACCGCGCCCAGCGTGTCGGTGCTCGCGGTCCAGCGCTGAACCGCCCAGGGCACGGATTCGCGTCCTCCACAGGACGGCGCGCGTCCGGCGCGGCAGCATGCCCGCGTGGAGCGCACCCTCGCCCGGATCGCCGGCTTCCTCCAGGAGCTCGTGCTCCCGGTCGACTGCGCCGGGTGCGGGTCCGCGGGGCCCGCGCTGTGCCGGGACTGCCGCCTCCGGCTCCTGCCGACTCCGGCCGAACGGGACATCGGCGGGATGCGCGTCGTGAGCGCGTTGCGCTACGCGGGCGTCGTGCAACCGGTCGTCGTCGCGTTCAAGAACGACGGGCGCACGGGCCTCGCCCCACCGCTCGCCGCGGCGCTGCGCGCGGCCGTCGCCGAGGCCGTGGCGGCCGTCCCGGACGACGACGTGCTGCTCGTCCCGATGGCGAGGACGCGCCGCTCCGCCGTCGAGCGCGGCTACGACCCGGTCCGCCTCCTGCTGCGGACGGCGCGCCTCCCGCGCACCGACGCCCTGCGGCTCGTGCGCCGTCCGCGGGACCAGCTCGCGCTCGGGCGGCAGGAGCGGTTCGCGAACCTCGAGCACACGATGGGGGCACGGCTGCCGCTCGCCGGGCGACGCGTGCTGCTCGTCGACGACGTGGTGACGACGGGGGCGACGCTCGCGGAGGCGCGCCGCTGCGTCCAGGCCGCGGGCGGCGTCGTGCTCGGTGCCGCCACGGTGGCGTCGACGCCCCGCCGGTGAGCGGAGCGTGCGAATCGCATGAACCGGGTCCGGGGGTAGTGACGCCGTCCATGCGCGCGGTCTACGGTGCTGCAACGGCGTCGAAGAAGACCGCCCGGCCCTCCGCAGGGGCCGCCGCCAGGCGACCAGGAGGTCCACCGAGGGCGGCGCGCCGCGACACGAGGGAGGTCCCGATGGACATCACGCTCATCGGTCGCAACGTGGGGATCACCGACCGCTTCCGCTCCTACGTGGAGGAGAAGTCGGAACGGGTGGAGCACCTCGCGGACCGGGCGCTCGCACTGGAGGTGCGGCTCTGCCGACACCATGAGACGAACGGCACGGCAGGCGACGATCGAGTGGAGATGACCCTCATCGGGCCGGGGCCGGTGATCCGTGCGGAGGCCTCCGGCATCGACAAGTTCGCGGCGTTCGACGTCGCGTTGAACAAGCTGATGGAGCGGCTGCGCCGGGCGAAGGACCGCAAGAAGGTGCACCGCGGGCACGGCGGGCGCGTGGAGAGCCTCCGGGACGCCTCCGCGAAGGAGTTCGCCACCCACGGTGTCGTCCCCGCGGACGCGTCGCTGCTGCGGCCGGTCGCGGAGGGCGGCGCCCAGGAGGCGGCGCTGACCGTCGAGGAGGAACGTCGGAGCCCCGTGGTGATCCGCAGCAAGCGGTTCCCCGCGGAGGCGCTGACCGTCGAGGAGGCGGTCGACCGCATGGAGCTCGTCGGCCACGACTTCTTCCTCTTCATCGACGCCGCGACCGGTGAGCCGTCCGTCGTGTACCGGCGGGTCGGCTGGAACTACGGCGTGATCGCCCTCGACGGGCGTGAGGAGGTCGCCGAGCGGATCCTCGCCTCGGCCGGCGCGACGGCCTGACGGAGCACGGTGCTCCTGGATCCGGGGAGCTGCGCAGTTCCCCGGATCCAGGAACACCTTCCGGCGCGCGCCCCCGTGCGAGGGGCCTGGGGTAGATTCGCACGCTGACGTTCCGGCCGTGAGGGCGGGGTACGGAGGGAGAGCCCACATGGCGAATGTGCTCGAGAAGGCCTTGCGCATGGGCGAAGGCCGCCTGCTCCGGAAGCTGCAGCGCATCGTCGACCAGGTGAACAACCTGGAGGACGACTTCCGGCACGTCAGCGACGACGACCTCAGGAACGAGACCGCGGAGCTGCGCGAGCGCTACGCGTCGGGGGAGTCGCTCGACGACCTGCTCCCGGAGGCGTTCGCCGCGGTCCGCGAGGCCGCCGCCCGCACCATCGGCCTCCGCCCCTTCGACGTCCAGGTCATGGGCGGGGCGGCGCTGCACCTCGGCAACATCGCCGAGATGAAGACCGGTGAGGGCAAGACCCTCGTCGCGACCATGCCGGCCTACCTCAACGCGATCGCCTCGCGCGGCGTGCACGTCGTCACCGTCAACGACTTCCTCGCCTCCTACCAGTCGGAGCTGATGGGCCGCGTGTTCCGCGCGCTCGGCATGACGACGGGCGTGATCCTCTCCGGGCAGACGCCCGAGCAGCGCCGCGAGCAGTACCAGGCGGACATCACCTACGGCACGAACAACGAGTTCGGCTTCGACTACCTCCGCGACAACATGGCGTGGTCGCCGAACGAGCTCGTGCAGCGCGGGCACTACTTCGCGATCGTCGACGAGGTCGACTCGATCCTCATCGACGAGGCCCGCACCCCGCTCATCATCTCGGGCGCCGCGAGCGGCGAGGCGAACCGGTGGTTCGCGGAGTTCGCGCAGCTCGCGAAGCAGCTGAAGCCGGGCGTCGACTTCGAGGTCGACGAGAAGAAGCGCACCGTCGGTGTGCTCGAGCCCGGCATCGAGAAGGTCGAGGACTACCTCGGCATCGACAACCTCTACGAGTCCGCGAACACGCCGCTCATCTCGTTCCTGAACAACGCGATCAAGGCGAAGGCGCTCTTCAAGCGCGACAAGGACTACGTCGTGATGAACGGCGAGGTGCTCATCGTCGACGAGCACACCGGCCGCATCCTGGTCGGCCGCCGCTACAACGAGGGCATCCACCAGGCCATCGAGGCCAAGGAGAACGTGCAGGTCAAGGCGGAGAACCAGACCTACGCGACCGTCACCCTCCAGAACTACTTCCGCCTCTACAAGAAGCTGTCGGGCATGACCGGCACCGCCGAGACCGAGGCGGCCGAGTTCATGTCGACGTACAAGCTCGGCGTGATCCCGATCCCGACCAACAAGCCGATGCGCCGTGTCGACCAGTCGGACCTGATCTACAAGAACGAGCAGGCGAAGTTCGCGCAGGTCGTCGAGGACATCGCCGAGCGCAGCCGCAAGGGGCAGCCGGTGCTCGTCGGCACGACCAGCGTCGAGAAGAGCGAGTACCTCTCGAAGCTCCTCGCCCGCAAGGGCGTGCGGCACGAGGTGCTGAACGCGAAGAACCACGCGCGTGAGGCCGCGATCGTCGCCCAGGCGGGCCGCTACGGCGCCGTCACGGTGGCGACGAACATGGCGGGCCGCGGCACCGACATCATGCTCGGCGGCAACGCCGAGTTCCTCGCCGTGTCCGCGATGACGGCGCGGGGCCTCTCCCCGTCCGAGACGCCGGACGAGTACGAGGCGCAGTGGGACGCGGTGTTCGCGGCCGTCAAGGCCGAGGTGGAGCAGGAGGCGGAGCGCGTCGTCGCGGCGGGCGGCCTCTACGTGCTCGGCACCGAGCGGCACGAGTCGCGCCGCATCGACAACCAGCTCCGCGGCCGCTCCGGGCGCCAGGGCGACCCGGGCGAGTCCCGGTTCTACCTGTCGCTCACGGACGACCTGATGCGCCTCTTCAACGCGGGCGCCGCCGAGGCGCTGATGGGCCGCTCCGGGGTCCCCGACGACCTCGCGATCGAGTCGAAGGTCGTGTCGCGCGCGATCCGCTCCGCGCAGTCGCAGGTGGAGGCGCGCAACGCGGAGATCCGCAAGAACGTCCTCAAGTACGACGACGTGCTGAACCGGCAGCGCGAGGCGATCTACGGCGACCGCCACCACATCCTCGAGGGCGACGACATCCACCTCCGGGTGCAGAGCTTCCTCGAGGCGGTCATCTCCGACGTCATCGACTCGCACACGGGCGACGGCGCGGGCGACGACTGGGACTTCGACGCGCTATGGGCGGAGCTGCGGACGCTGTACCCGATCTCGATCACGATCGAGGAGGTGCTCGCGGAGGCGGGGAGCCGCGGTCGCGTGAACCGGGACTTCGTGAAGCGCGAGGTGCTCTCCGACGCGCAGATCGCGTACCAGAAGCGGGAGCAGCAGCTCGGCGAGGAGGCGATGCGCGAGCTCGAGCGACGCGTCGTGCTCTCCGTCATCGACCGCCGCTGGCGCGACCACCTCTACGAGATGGACTACCTCAAGGACGGCATCGGCCTGCGGGCCATGGCGCAGCGCGATCCGCTGGTCGAGTACCAGCGCGAGGGCTACGCGATGTTCCAGACGATGATGGGCGCCATCCGCGAGGAGTCGATCGGCTTCCTCTACAACCTCGAGGTCGAGGTGCAGCCCGGAGGCGTCAACGCGCGCGGGCTCGAGGGCGGCCAGTCGAACGACACCCTCCGGTTCACGGCGCCGTCCGACGACGGCGGCGTGGAGGTGCGGAACCAGCGCGGGCTCCTCGAGCGCGCCGCGACCGCGAAGGCACAGCTCGCCGCGGCCCAGCAGGCGACCCAGTTCGGCGGGGAGCTGCCGCAGGGCGAGGAGCAGCGCCCGAGCCGCGGCCCGCAGCGCCCGGCGCCGCAGCGACCCGCGCCCCAGCGGCCGGCCGCACAGGCGCAGCGCGGCGCGTTCGGGCAGCAGCAGCAGTCGGCGCCGGCGGCGCAGAACCGTCAGCAGCGCCGAGCCGCCGAACGCGGCCAGTAGGAGGGCTTCGCTCCGGTCCCATCCGGTGGTCGAGGTGCGAGGCGATGCCTCGACCCGTCCGAACGGGCCGGTCTCGATCAGTGCTCCTCTGGCAGACTCCATGTCAGCCTCCTTGCTGCTTCACCCAGTGAGGAGGCACCTGCATGTCACGGTGACGGGATACGGCAGCCGCTTCGCTCACTGAACGGCACTCGATGGTGCTCAGCCCTGTTGACGGTCTCCGCACCCCGCGACACCATCGGGCTCCGCAGATCTCGCACTGGACCTCCAACCGGTCAAGCGAGCGGGGCGATCACCCGACAGCACCGCAGGTGCATCAGCAACCCATCCAGAGCCACCGACACCACCAGGGTGCATCAGTGAGCGGAGCGATGGGCCCAACGGCGGGTGTTCCCCGCCGAGGGACTCGAGACCACCCCGCAGCTCGCGCGGCTCAGAGCACCGCGAGCGCCGTGGCGCGCCAGCGGTTGTCCATGCCCTCCAGCCGGATGGCGACCGCGCGCGTGCGGGCGCTGCCGTGGAGGATCACCGTCGCCTCCACGACGTTCCCCGCCGGGTAGGTGATGCGGGTCGCGGCGATGCGCGCCATCGGCCGCCCCGGCATCTGGCCCCGGATCGCGCGACCGCGTGCGGCGATCACCGAGCGGCGGAGGAGGTGGCGGTAGACGCCCTCCGAGAGCCACCGGCCGAGCTGCTCGAGGTCCCGCACGCCTCCGAGCACCTCGACGACGCCGGTCGCGAGGTTCTCGACGAGCACCAGGGGGTCGGGCAGCTGCGAACGATGAGTGGCCTGCCGCTCGAAGTACTCGTCGGCGGTGACGGCGGCGAGGTGCCGGCGGGCGGGAGGCGGCGGGACGGCGCTCATGGGGGCTCCGATGCGAATGGGTTGCTTCGCGGATGACCCGCCGGGGGAGGCGGGTGGGCATACCCAAGCAAATGGTTCCGAGCCGCGTCCAGCGTTCGCCGCGATCTGTGGATAAGTGCCCTCGTCGTGCCCTGGCTTCCGGGTACCGTGCCGCGATGCGCTGGGACGAGCTGTTCGCGGATCTCGAGGGACAGCTCGAACACGGGCTCGACGGCCAGGAGCGGGAGGCGGAGCTCGAGGAGGAGCGGCTCCGCGTCGGCAGGGCGTCGCTGCGGGACCGGGTCGCGGCGCTCGCCGACGGGACGGAGGCGGTCCGCGTGCGCCTCGTCGACGGCGGCCTGGTCGATCTCGTGCCCCGAACCGTGGGCCGCGACTGGGTGTCCGGCGACCTCGCCGGGTCGACCGCGCAGGCGGTGCTGCCGCTCGCCGCGGTGGCGGCGGTGCTCCCCACGGCCGCGCAGCTGCAGCGCAGCCTCGAGCCGGTCGCGCTCGGGGCGGTCACGGACCGCATCGGGCTCGCGTTCGTCCTGCGCGATCTCGCCAGACGCCGCAGGCGGCTGCAGCTGACGACGGCACGCGGCGTGCTGGCGGGCACCGTCGACCGCGTCGGACGCGACCACCTGGACCTCGCCGTCCACCCCGTCGACGGGGTCCGCCGCGCCACCGCCGTCGCCAGGGTCGAGGTGCTCGCGCTCTCGCAGATCCTCCTGGTCCGCGTCGACTGAATCGAGTCGGTCCCGCCGATCCGCGGCTCAGGAGGACGCCACGCCGCGCGGACGGTTCAGAGGAGCGGGCCGGTGCGGAGCTCCGGGACGATCGCGAACTCGCTCTGTCGCCAGTTCGCGCGCCGGCGCTCCTCCTCGTACCGCGCCTGGATGTACGCCTCGAGCTCCGCGCGCTCCACACGCCAGTGCCGGGCCGCGCCGACCCGGATCGCGGGCAGCTCGCCCGACCGGACGAGGGCGTAGGCCTGGGCCGCGGAGACGCGCAGCACCTCCGCCGTCTCGGCGACGGTGAGGAATCGCCCCACCGGGTCGGCGCGTTCGGCTGCGGTCATGGTCGGCAAGCATGGCACCGGGCGGCGGGCCCCGATCGGGCCGGCCGCGTGCTGTGGATAACTCCCGACGCCGATGCCTCCGGCGGGGCAGCATGACGCCCCATGGTCGCCCTCCTGCACGCTCCGCGGCGCCGCCGAGCGCCCGATCCGCGGATCCTCATCGGCATCGTGTTGATCGCCGCGTCCGCGATCGGCACCACGCTGCTCGTCGGCGCCCTGACGCGGACGGTCGTGGTCTACCGGGCCGCTCAGGCGATCGTCGCCGGCGACCGGCTGACGGAGGCCCGGCTCGCCCCCGCGACGGTGCGGCTCGGGGACGCGGCCGCGCTGTACCTGTCCGGGCCGCTGCCGGAGGACGGCCTCGTCGCCACCAGGACGGTGGCGGCGGGGGAGATGGTGCCGAGATCGGCCGTCGGCACGGCCACCGCGGTCGACTCGGCGACCGTGGTCGTCGACCTCGCCTCCCCGCTCGCCGCGGGCGTCCGGGTCGGGTCGACGGTGGACCTCTGGTCCGCCGCGCGCACCGACCCGACGCAGAACCGGTACGCGGCGCCGGTCGTGCTGGTCGGGGACGCCGTCGTGTCGAAGGTCTCCGCCCCGGCGGGGTTGATCGCCGGCGCGCAGGACGACACGGTCGAGCTGCAGGTCCCGCGCGGCGACGTCGCCGCGGGGCTCGCCGCCCAGGCGGGCGGTGCCCGGCTGTCCGCGGTCGAGCTGGGCGGGGGACGGCCGTGACCGAGCCGGTGCCTGCGGTCCTCTGCCTCGCCCCGCATCAGGAGGACCGTCTCCTGCCGCGCCTCGCGGACGCGGGCATCCTGGTGGTCGCGAGGCCGCCGGGCGCGGAGGAGGCGGCGGCCGCGCTCGGGCGCCTCCGGCCGGGCGTGCTCATCGCGAGCGCCGAGCCGTGGCACCTCGACGCGAAGCTGCTGCTCGAGGCGGCCGCGACGGGGACCGCGCTGGTCGTGCTCGCCGACGGGGAGCGGGGCCGCGCCCACGCGGCCGGGCTCGGGGTGCGGGATCCGCTGGACGCCGACGTCTCCGCGGAGGACATCGCCGCCCGCATCGCGCACGGCGTCGCCGTGCCCGACCCGGTCGAACGGCCCGCGACCGCAGCGCGGCCGGGACGGGTGACCGCGGTCTGGGGCCCGGCCGGCGCGCCGGGGCGGACCACCACCGCGATCGCCCTCGCCGCGGAGCTCGCCGCCGCCGGCCTCCGTGTCGCGCTCGTCGACGCGGACACGATCGGGGCCGCGATCGCCCCCTCCCTCGGGCTGCTCGACGAGGCGCCGGGCCTCGCGGCCGCGTGCCGGCTCGCCGCAGCCGGCGCGCTCACCGACGCCGAGCTCGACCGGATCGCGCAGCGGTACCGGGCGGCCCGCGGCGAGCTGCTCGTGCTCACCGGGATCGGGCGCCCCGCGCGCTGGCCGGAGCTGTCGGCGGACCGGGTGACGACGGTGCTCGACCACTGCCGGTCCTGGGCGGACCACACGATCGTCGACACCGGGTTCAACCTCGAGGCCGACGAGGAGATCGTCAGCGACCTCTTCGCGCCGCGCCGCAACGCCGCGACGATCGCGGCCGTCCGGGCCGCCGACACGGTCGTTGCGGTGGGCGCCGGCGACCCGGTGGGGCTCGCCCGGTACGTGCGCGCGTTCGGTGAGCTCGTGGAGCTCGTCGACCCGCATCGCGTGCGTGCCGTGATCGGCAAGGTGCGCCAGAGCGCGGTCGGGATGGGTGCCGGCGGCCAGATCCGCGCGAGCCTGCAGCGCTTCGGGGGCATCGGGGAGGTCGCGCTGGTGCCCTCGGACCCGATCGCGTGCGACGCCGCGCTGCTCACGGCGCGGCCGCTGCCGGAGGCGGCGCCGCGATCCGCCGCGACCGCAGCGCTGCGGCGGTTCGCGGCGGATCACCTGATCGAGCGGCCGATCCGGGTGCAGCGGCGGCGGCTGCCGGGGTTGCGCGGGCTCCGCCCCACCGCGTCGTGAGCAGAATGGAGCCGTGCCCGACAGAGTGCTCGCCGTCCTGACCGCGCCCCACACAGGATCGGAGGCGCCGGAGCCGTTCCGTCTCGTCGACCCGGACGCCCCGGTGCTCACCGTGCTCGACCTCGGTGTCACCCGGGGCGATGGGGTCTTCGAGACCATGGGCGTCGGGGCCGGGCGGGCGCAGGCGGTCGACGCGCATCTCACCCGCCTCACGCGATCCGCGGCGATGCTCGACCTGCCCGCGCCGGACGAGTCGGCGTGGCGCGCGGCGACCATCGCCGTCGCCGGGCGGCTCGCCGAGCACCCGGAGGCGTTCGTCAAGCTGGTCTACACGCGCGGCGTGGAGGGGACCGGCACGCCGACCGGCTGGGTGCTCGGCTCCTCCTCCCCGGACCACACGGTCGCGCGCACCGAGGGGATCGACGTCGTCGTGCTCGACCGCGGGCTGCGGCACGACAGCGCGAGCGAGTCCCCGTGGCTGCTGCAGGGCGCGAAGACGCTCTCCTACGCGGTGAACATGGCCGCGATGCGGGAGGCGCGGCGGCGCGGGGCGGACGACGTCCTCTTCGTCAGCACCGACGGGATCCTGCTCGAAGGGCCGACGTCGAGCATCCTGCTGAAGGTCGGCGACCGCCTGCTCACTCCCTCCACGGGGCTCGGGATCCTGGCGGGCACGACGCAGGCGGAGGCGTTCCGGTTCGCCAGGGCGCGGGGCATGACGACGTCGTACGAGGTGCTCGGCCGGGACGCGCTGGCCGAGGCGGACGCGCTGTGGTTCGTGTCGAGCGTGCGCAACGCCGCGCCCGTCCGCTCGGTCGACGGCGTCGCGCGGGCCATGGACCCCGCGTTCACCGCGGACCTGAACGCGCACCTCCTCGCCCGCCGCGACTGACGGGTCCGATCGACGCGCCGTCCCTGAATCGACCGAGCGCCCCGTCGGACGAGGGACGGAGCGTCGATCGACGGCACGGGGGAGGCGCCGGAATGCTCCGTAGACTTCCCGGGTGCCGACCATGAGCGAGCTCGTCAGCGCCCACGGCAGGGCGAGCGAGGACGATCTCAACTGGCTGCACGCCCTGCTGGGCGATCTGCAGCTGCTCGCCGATCTCGCCTTCGCGGACATCGTGCTGTGGACGCCGGGCGTCGAGGGCGAGTTCGTCGCCGTCGCCCACGCCCGCCCGTCCTCCGCGGCGACGCTCTTCTACCGCGACTTCGTCGGGCAGGTCATCAAGCCGGACTGGAAGCGGCTCGTGACGGACGCGTTCGAGCGCGGCGCGATCCTCGACTCGTCGGCTCCTGACTGGTTCGAGGAGACCCCGACGAGGGTGCGCGCGGTCCCGGTGCTGCGACGCACCTCGCCGTCGGCCGGCCCGCAGCAGACGATCGGCCCGATCGCGGTGCTCACCCGGCACACGAACCTCTCCGAGGCCCGGATGCCGAGCCGCCAGGAGCTTACGTTCAACGACTGCGCGAACGACCTGTTCCGCATGATCGCCACCGGGGACTTCCCGACGTTGACGGCGCCGACCGCGCCGCGCCGCGGCAACCCGCGCGCGTCGGACGGGTTGATCCGGCTCGACGTCGACGGCACCGTGCTGTTCGCGAGCCCGAACGCGCTGTCCGCGTTCAACCGCATCGGCTTCTCCGGGGAGCTGGAGGGGCAGACGCTCGCGGAGGCCGTGGTCGAGCTGCTCCCGCAGCGCTTCGGCGTCGACGAGACGCTGCCGGTCGTCGTGACCGGGAAGGCGCCGTGGCGGACGGAGGTGGAGGCCCGCGGGTCGACGCTGTCCCTGCGGGCGATCCCCGTGCGGCACGAGGAGGACCGGGTCGGCGCTATCGTGCTGTGCCGCGAGGTCACGGAGCTGCGGCACCAGGAGCAGGAGCTCATCACCAAGGACGCGACGATCCGCGAGATCCACCATCGGGTGAAGAACAACCTGCAGACGGTCGCCTCCCTCCTCCGGATCCAGGCGCGGCGCTCGAACTCGGAGGAGGCGCGGGAGTCGCTCGCCCAGGCGACCAGGCGCGTGTCGGCGATCGCGGTGGTGCACGACACCCTGGCGCAGGGGCTCGCGCAGAGCGTCGACTTCGACGAGGTGTTCGACCGGGTCCTGATGCTCATCGCGGAGGTCGCGTCGTCGCACCACACGCGCGTGCACCCGATCAAGCGCGGGTCGTTCGGGGTGCTCCCGAGCGACTACGCGACCCCGCTCGCGCTCGCGCTCACCGAGCTGGTGACGAACGCGGTCGAGCACGGGCTGGCCGGTCGCGAGGGCACCGTGGTCATCACGGCCCATCGCGCCGACGAGGGTCTCACGGTGTCCGTCCGCGACAACGGGGTCGGGCTCCCGGAGGGCAAGGTCGGCATGGGGCTCGGGACGCAGATCGTGCGCACGCTCATCGAGGGCGAGCTCGGCGGCCTCATCGACTGGCACACGATGTCCGGCCGGGGGACCGAGGTCACGATCGCGGTGCCGTTCAACTTCACCGAGAACGCGTAACGCGGTCGTCCCTCACCGTTCAGGGGGCCGATGCCCGATGTGCACCGGCCCCCTGAACGATGGAAGGTGTCAGGCGGAGCGGCGGGCGCGCGCGGCGCGGCGCTTCAGGGCGCGGCGCTCGTCCTCGGACAGGCCGCCCCAGACGCCGGAGTCCTGGCTCGTCTCGAGCGCGTACTGGAGGCACGACTCGGTGACCGTGCAGCGACCGCA
>NZ_JBQCGC010000051.1:0-27377 GCF_051956055.1 Amnibacterium sp. | reverse complement strand
GCGTGGCTGCGGGGGGGGTTTGTTTTTGGTGGGGTTGGCGGCGGGGCGCGCCCGCACAAAACCACAAAAAATCCCCACGGGGGAGGGGATGGGAGGATGGGGACGTGCCCGACGCTCCGTTCTTCGTCCGCCGGGCGCGTGTCAAGGACGTGCCCGCGATCCAGGCCCTCGTCGCGCCGCTCGTCGCCAAGCGGATCCTGCTCGGCAAGGACGCGGCGGTCTTCTACGGCGCGGTGCAGGAGTTCCGCATCGCGGAGGACGCCACGACCGGCGCGGCCATCGGGTGCGGCGCGTTGCACGTCATGTGGGACGACCTCGCGGAGGTGCGCACGCTCGCGGTGGACCCGCTGTGGCGCCGCCGCCGCGTGGGGCACGCCCTCCTCGAGCGCCTGGAGGAGGACGCCGTCGAGCTCGGCGTGAACAAGCTCTTCTGCCTTACGTTCGAGGTCGACTTCTTCACCGGACACGGCTACTCCCCGGTGGGGGAGGGGCTGGTCGGGCCCGACGTCGTCGCCGAGCTCGCCCGGTCCGGGGACGAGGGCGTCGCGGAGTTCCTGGACCTCGCTCGCGTGAAGCCGAACACCCTCGGCAACACCCGCATGCTCAAGGTGCTCCCCGCCGCCGGTCAGGCACCGCTGCACGTCTAGTGTGTGTCTCGCGGGCCGGAGCGCGGACGGCACGCACGCCGATGGGACGCGCCTGGAACAGGGAGCGCGTTGAGCCGACCACTCGAGTTCTTCGACGCGGCCGCGGTGCTGTTCGATCTGGACGGCGTCATCACGCCGACGGCCGAGGTGCACATGCGCGCCTGGTCGACGATGTTCACCGAGCTGTTCGCCGCCCGCGGGGTCCGTGCCCCGTACTCCGAGCGGGACTACTTCCAGTACCTCGACGGTCGCCCCCGCTACGACGGGGTCGCGGCGCTCCTCTTCTCCCGGGGCGTCGACGTGCCGTGGGGTGAACCGTCCGACCCGGACGACGCGGACACCGTCTGCGGCATCGGCAACCGCAAGAACGCGGTGTTCTCCTCCCTCCTCGAGACCGAGGGCATCGCCGCATATCCCGGCTCGCTCGCGGTGATCGACCGGCTCGCCGCGCTCGGCATCCCGGTGGCCGTGGTCTCGAGCTCGAAGAACGCGGTCCCGGTGCTGACGGCCGCGCACCTCGCCGACCGCTTCCCGGTCGTCGTCGACGGTGTCGTGGCGGAGGCGGAGGGGCTGCCCGGCAAGCCCAGACCGGACATCTTCCTCGAGGGAGCGCGTCGTCTGCACGTGGACCCGGCAGGTGCGGCCGTCGTCGAGGACGCCGTCTCCGGGGTCGCGGCCGCCGCGGCGGGGAGGTTCGGACTCGTGGTCGGCGTGGACCGCGGTGTCGGGTCGGAGGCGCTCCGCGACGCGGGCGCCGATCTGGTGGTCGGCGATCTCGCCGACCTGCTCGCCGAGCAGAAGGGCGCTCCGCAGTGATCGACCGCGACCGCTTCCCCATCGACGAGTGGAAGCTCGTCGAGCGCATCTACTCCGAGGACCGGATGGGCCTCAGCGAGACGATCTTCACCGTCGCCAACGGCTACCTCGGCATGCGGGGCAACAGCTCCGAGGGGCGCGACGCCCACGAGCACGGCACGTTCATCAACGGCTTCCACGAGGTGTGGCCCATCCGGCACGCCGAGCAGGCGTACGGCTTCGCCGAGGTCGGGCAGACGATCGTCAACGTCCCGGACTCGAAGATCATCCGGCTCTACGTCGACGACGAACCGCTCGTTCTCGACGTCGCCGAGCTGCTCACCTTCGAGCGGGAGCTCGACTTCCGCGACGGGCTCCTCCGCCGCGAGCTGCTCTGGCTCACCCCCTCCGGCAAGCGCGTGCGCGTGAAGTCGGACCGGCTGGTGTCGTTCGTGGAGCGGCACCTGGCGATCATGTCGTTCGAGGTGACGGTCGAGAACGCCGACGCCACCGTCGTGCTGTCCAGCCAGAGCCTGAACCGGCAGGACGGCGAGGACGAGTTCGGACGCACCATCCCTGCGGAGGGGGCCGGAGGCTTCGACCCGCGGCGCGCGGAACGCCTCGCCGAACGGGTCCTCCAGCCCGTCGAGTACTGGCAGCAGGGCGACCGCAGCGCGCTCAGCTTCCGGGTCACCCACTCCCACATGACGTTGTCGGTCGTCACCGACCACATCGTGGAGACGGAGAACGAGGTGCAGATGCGGCCCTCGATCGCTCCGGACATCGCGAAGAACGTGTACCAGGTGCGGGCGAAGGCCGGTGTGCCGGTCAAGCTCACCAAGGTCGCCGCGTACCACAGCTCGCGCAGCGTCCCGCCGAGGGAGCTCATCGACCGCGGTCAGCGCCTGCTCGACCGTGTGCTCGACGCCTCCACGGGGACCGGCGGCTCCTCGGGAGTGGACGAGCAGCGGCAGCTGCAGCGCGAGTGGCTCGACGCGTTCTGGGAGCGCAGCGACGTCGAGATCGACGGGCAGCCGGAGATCCAGCAGGCGGTGCGCTGGAACCTCTTCATGCTCGCGCAGGCCGCGGCCCGCGCCGACTCGAGCGGTGTGCCGGCGAAGGGGCTCACGGGAAGTGGCTACAGCGGCCACTACTTCTGGGACACCGAGATCTACGTGATGCCGTTCCTCACGTACACGAGCCCCCTGTTCGCGCGGAACGCGCTGAAGATGCGCGAACGCATGCTGCCCGCGGCACGGAAGCGCGCCCGCCAGCTCAACGAAGGCGGCGCGCTCTTCCCGTGGCGCACCATCAGCGGCGAGGAGGCGTCGGCGTACTACGCCGCCGGCACGGCTCAGTACCACATCAACGCCGACGTGACCTACGCGGTCGCGAAGTACGTGCGCGCGACGGGCGACGCGGACTTCCTGGCGCGCGGGGCGATCGACATGGTCGTCGAGACCGCCAGGCTCTGGACCACGCTCGGCTTCTGGCGGCACACCGAGGGCAGCTCGTTCCACATCCACGGCGTGACCGGTCCGGACGAGTACACGACGGTCGTGAACGACAACCTGTTCACGAACGTGATGGCGCGGTTCAACCTCCGGTACGCCGCGGAGAGCGTTCGGGTCGTCGCGGACCAGTTCCCGGAGGCGTACGCCCGGATGGTCGACCGCGTCGGGTTCGACGAGTCGGAGATCGGCGAGTGGGAGCGCGCCGCCGAGGCGATGGTGATCCCGTACTCGAAGGCGTTCACGATCCACCCGCAGGACGCACACTTCCTCGACCGCGAGGTCTGGGACCTCGAGAACACCCCGGCCGACAAGCTGCCGCTGCTCCTCCACTACCACCCGCTCGTCATCTACCGGTTCCAGGTGCTGAAGCAGGCGGACGTCGTGCTCGCGCTGTTCCTGCTCTCGGACGAGTTCTCCGACGAGATGAAGCGCAACGACTTCGACTACTACGACCCGCTGACCACGGGCGACTCGACGCTCTCGGCGGTCGTGCAGTCGATCATCGCGGCCGAGATCGGGTACCGCGACCTCGCGATGGAGTACTTCCAGCACGCCCTGTTCGTGGACCTCGACGACCTCCACAACAACGCCAGCGACGGCGTGCACGTCGCCTCCGCCGGCGGGGTCTGGAGCGCGCTCGTCTACGGCTTCGGCGGCATGCGCGACGCGGGCGGCCACCTCTCGTTCGACCCGCGCCTGCCCGTCGAGTGGCCGTCGCTGCGGTTCCGGATGCGCTGGCAGGGCAGCCGGCTGCTCGTCACGGTGACCCAGCACGAGATCGCGGTCGCCGTGCAGTCGGGTGGCGACGTGCCGCTCTCCGTGCGTGGCGAGAAGTTCACGGCACGCGAGGGAGCGGTGCTGCGAGTGCCGCTGCGCGACCAGGGCCCGGTGCTCGAGGGCCGACCGACCGTGCAGCAGTGGTCGAAGACCCGTCGTGACGACGGCTCGCTCCTGACCGCCAGCATCCCGACGCTGCCCGACTGGGACGCGACGGAGCCGGAGGGCGTCGACTGATCCCGTCGCCCCCGGCCCGGTTCAGGAGGTGACCGCCTCCAGGACCGCGTCGCGGAGCCATGCCAGGTCCGGGCCGAGGAGCGTGCCGAACCCGAGGCGCTTCGCCTCGGTCTCGCGCCGCGCCGCCTGCTGCACCGGGCGGATCTCGCCGGCCAGGCTGATCTCGCCGCAGACGGCCATCTCGCCGGGGACGGGCCGTCGGGTGATCGCGGACGCGATCGCGAGCGCGATCGCGAGATCCACCGCCGGCTCCGCCAGGCGCACCCCGCCGACCGTCGAGACGTAGACGTCGCTCGCCTCCTTCGGCGCGACGTGCGCATGCCGGGACAGGACCGCCATCAGCATCGCCACCCTGGCGCTGTCGACGCCGTTGACCACCAGGCGCGGGTTCGGTGCGGTGCTCGGCACGACCAGCGCCTGCACCTCCCCCGGGATCGCTCGCCGTCCCTCGAGCGCGATGGTCACGCAGGTGCCGGGCTCCGTGCCGATCGACCGGGACAGGAACAGCCCGCTCGGGTCCGAGACGCCGACGATCCCGTCGCCCGTCATCTCGAAGCACCCGACCTCGTCGGTCGGGCCGAAGCGGTTCTTCACCGCCCGGACGAAGCGGAGGACCGTGCCCCGGTCGCCCTCGAAGTGGCAGACCACGTCGACGAGGTGCTCGAGCACGCGCGGCCCGGCGATCTGCCCGTCCTTGGTGACGTGCCCGACGAGCAGGAGCGGGATGTTCCGCTCCTTCGCCACCCGGGTGAGTGAGGCGGCGACCTCCCGGACCTGACCGGGGCCGCCGGCGATCCCGGTCGCGTCGGCGGTGGACACGGTTTGCACCGAGTCCACGATCACGAGCTGCGGCTGCACCTGGTCGATCTGCCCGAGCACGACCGCGAGGTCGGTCTCCGCGGAGAGGAGCAGGTTCGGGCTCAGGCTGCCCGTGCGCTCGGCGCGCATCCGCACCTGCCCGAGCGACTCCTCCGCGCTCACGTAGAGCACGCGCGCGCCCATGGCGGCGACGTGCGACGCCACGGCGAGCAGCAGCGTGCTCTTGCCGACACCCGGCTCGCCCGACAGCAGGATCACCGACCCGGGCACGACCCCGCCCCCGAGTACGCGGTCGAGCTCCGCCTCCCCGGTCCGCCGGCGGGCGACAGGGTCCAGCGACACCTCGGTGATCGGCCGTGCCTCCCGACCCGGCGCCACCGTCGCGGGCTGCACGCGTCCTGCGGTGACCGGCTCCGCCTCCTGCACCGTGCCCCAGCCCTGGCACTCGGGGCACCGGCCGACCCACTTGGCGGTGCGCCAGCCGCACTCGGCGCAGCGGTACCCCGCGGGGGTCGGACGGGAGCGGGCGGTGGCCATGTCTCGAACCTATGTGCGGGTACCGACACCGGCCGGATCCGCCGCACCGCGACGGCTCCGCCCGCTGTCGCGCCGTGTCCGAGCCGTCGCGCGGGAGGCCGACCACCCCCGCAGGTGAGGAGCGCCGTGAGACGCGGTCGCCGCAGGGCGCGTCCCCGGAGTCGTCCTCGAGCCGGGCCGTCCCGTACACTCGTCCGCGGTGGCGTGTCCGAGCGGCCGAAGGAGCATGTCTCGAAAACATGTGATGGTGCAAGCCATCCGTGGGTTCAAATCCCACCGCCACCGCGTGTGACGAACCCCCGCGATCCGCACCCTGATGCCGATCGCGGGGGTTCTGCTCTGTGGGCCGGTCGCAGGGGCGTCCGAGATCGCCGCGGTCGCGACTGGACTTCCGCTCGCGACCGTCGAACCCCTAGGAGCGAAGTGAGCGGAGCGAGTCCCGATTCACGAGCTCGCACGGGACGAGGAGTCGACGCGCTGCATCGATCGGGTCGTCGATGAGCAGCGATCCTGCTCGGTGCCCCATCAGGAGGTGTGGCAGGGCCACCGTCGTGAGCGCTGGGCGGACCTGCGATGCCACGTCCGGTTGATCATCGAAGCCGACGATGCTCACGTCCGACGGGCAGTCGAGGCCGAGGTCGTGGACGGCGAGCAGCGCGCCGATGGCCATCCGGTCGTTGCCGCACACCAGCGCAGTGGGTCGATGCTGCCGGAAGACCTGCATCGTCGACTCGTATCCGGCTCCGATCGAGTAGTTCCCATTGAGTTGCGGCAGCGTCCGCGCGTCGAGCCCCGCACCGTCGGCCGCGTCGAGGAACCCGCGGTGGCGTTCGCGCCACGCGTACTCTCCGAGCTCGCCGCCGAGGAACGCCACGTCACGGTGCCCCAGCTCGAAGACCCGAGCGGCGGCGGCGAAGCCGCCCGCGTATTCGTCCGCGAGGATCGAGACGGCGTTGCCGCCGTCCTCCTTGGGCCAGCAGTTGACGAAGACGGTGCGGGTGCTCTCGAGCAATCTGCTGCGGTGCACCGGCTTCGGCGAGGGCGACGCGTAGATGATGCCGGCGACGCCGTGGTCCAGGAGGTCGGCCACGACGTCGTCACCGCCGTCGGGATCGTCCGTCGTGTCGGCGACCATCGTGATGTAGCCGCTGGGCTGGACCGCCTTCTGGATGCCCAGCACGATCAGACCCGCGTAGGGCTGGGAGACGATCCCGTTGGTGATGACCCCGATGGTGAAGGACTTGTTCAGCCGCAGCGCCTGAGCGGTCCGGTTCATGCGGTACCCGAGCTGCGCCGCTGATTCGAGCACGCGCGCTCGAGTCTCGTCCGCGACGACGACGTCCTGGCGATCGTTCAGCACGAACGACACCGTCGTCTGCGAGACGCCCGCGTCGCGGGCGACGTCCATCATCGTGACCCTGCGACCGCTCTGACCGTCCGGCGACGGGCTCTTCCGACTCACCCCTAAATCGTATTGCATGGTTCCGCCCCCGCTGCTACTCTCGCGCCGTCCAATAGGTATTAGCTCAGTGAGGAGCCCTGCATGACCCCCCTGAACGCACCGCTCGACCGGCGCACGGCACTCAAGCTCGGCGGGGGAGGCCTCGGTCTCCTGTCCCTGGCCGCGCTCGCGGGCTGCTCGGCCGCAGGTTCGTCGAGCTCCGGCGCGACCGGCACGCTGAAGATGCTCTACTTCGGCGATCAGAAGAGCGCGACCGCACTGCAGCAGCGACTGCTGCCGCAGATCCAGAAGCTCGACAAGAAGTCCTCGATCGAGATCCAGGGGGTGACCGGCACCGACTGGAACGACTTCTTCGCGAAGGTGCTGACCCAGATCGCGAGCGGCTCCGCTCCCGACATCGTGGGCGTGGCCACGGAGGGAGTGCAGCTCATGGCCTCGAAGGGGCTGGCTGTGCCCCTGGACAGCTATGTCAAGCGAGACATGAGCGAGCTGAAGAGCTACTTCTCGGACGTTCACCCCGCCCTCGTCGAGGCGATGATGTACCAGGGGCATCTGTACGAGCTGCCGAGCGACTTCAACGCGGGCAACATGTTCTACAGCACCGCCCTCTTCGAGAAGGCCGGCGTCGCGGCGCCCAGCGCGACCTGGACCATCGACGACTTCCACAACGCCGCGGAGCAGATCGCGAAGATCCCGAACGTCAACGCGTTCGACTGGGTCGTCCGGCTCTGGGGGAGCTGGACCTCGTTCATGTACGCCAACGGCGGCAACCTGCTCGAGGAGGGCAGGTACTCCGGTGGGGACTGGCTCTGGAACGCCGCCTACGCGGGTGACTCGGCAGCATCCGGACGTGGGGGAGGCTGGAAGTGGGGCCAGCCCACGGCCAACTCGTCGGCGACGGTCCAAGCGCTGGAGTACATGTTCGAACTCAAGAAGGCGTCCCTCTCTCCTTCGCCCGACGTCGGCGGCGGCGGAACGCTGCAGGGGCTCTTCGCTGCGAACCGGATCGGCATGGCGATCGGCGGTGGGTTCTGGGCCGGTGGACTCGCGAACGCCGGGATGAAGGACGGCTCCTTCGACGTGCAGTTCTTCCCGAAATGGAAGAGCCAGCGGATGCTGTTCGGCACCGGCGGGTACGCGATCTTCAACAGCTCGCAGAAGAAGGACCTCGCGTGGGAGGTCGTGAAGATGCTCACGAAGCCGTCGTCGTTCGACGTGCTGAACCCGGGCAACGTGACGACGCCCGCGCGGAAATCCCTGATGACGGCCGAGCGCTACTCGAAGACCGGCCCGAAGAACTGGGAGGTCTTCTACAACACCCTCACGGACCACCCGGACACCGCCCCGATCCCTGCGCCGCCGTACTACAACGCCCTCGCGACCGCGTTGAACACCCGCACCACGCAGGCGATCGCCTCCGGGAACGCCAAGTCCGCGCTCGACGGCCTGCAGTCCGATCTCGAGGCCGCCGCGAAGAGCGCCGCCTCGTGACCGCCGCGCTGGAATCGGTCATCACCGATCCAGCCGGAACCGTGCGGCGTGGGCCCTCCAGGGGCGCGCGCCGCACGGCACGCCGTGAGGCGTCCTTCGGCTACGGGATGATCGCGCTCGCGGTCGGCTTCGTCGGGCTCTTCACGGCGATCCCGATCGTCGTGTCCATCGGCCTGTCCTTCTTCTCCTGGGATGTGCTGACCCCACCGCGCTTCATCGGCCTGCAGAACTACGAGCGGATGGCCGGCGACAGCACTGTGGTCCAGTCCTTCGGGGTCACGCTGCTGCTCGGCGTCAGCATCGTCGTCCTCCAGATCCTCGTCGGGCTCGGCTTGGCGGTGCTCGTCAACAATCGGCGTCGCGCAGGCACGAAGGCGTTCTTCCGAACGGTCTTCTACCTTCCGCTGCTGGCCTCCACGGCGTCGGTGGCGATCTTCATGGGATACCTCTTCGACGCGAAGTTCGGCGCGATCAACTACTACCTCCAGCTGGTCGGGCTCTCCGGTGTCCCGTGGCTGACGTCGACGTGGGGCGCGACGGCGACGATCGTGCTGATCACGGTCTGGCAGCAGTCCGGCTTCACCTTCGTGCTGTTCGTCGCCGCGCTGAACTCGGTGCCGGAGGACGTGCTGGAGGCGGCGGCCATCGATGGGGCGGGGCCGCTCCGGACCCTGCTGCGGATCAAGCTGCCGCTCATCAGCCCGACGATCCTCTTCGCCGCCGTCGTCGCGTTCATCAATTCGATGCAGCTCTTCGATCAGCCCTACATCATGACCAAGGGCGGTCCGGGCTCCTCGACGACGACGGCGACCATCGTGATGTACCAGACCGCATTCCAGAACCTGCAGTTCGGGTACGGGTCGGCGATCGCGATCGTCCTGCTCCTCATCATCCTCGCGATCACAGGGCTGCAGTTCCTCGCCGCCCGGAAGTTGGTGTTCTACCAGTGACTCTCACCGTTGCCCGACGCGCCTCCCGCGGGCGTCTCGTCGGGAAGATCGTCGGCATGGCCGTGCTGATCATCGCCGCCATGTTCGCCTTCGGGCCCCTGCTGTGGACGTTGACGACCTCCCTCCGTACGCCGGCGGCGGCCTTCCAGAACCCGCCGCAGTGGCTGCCGATCCCAGCCGACTTCTCGAATTACGCCGCCGTGTTCAAGCAGATCCCGATCGGGCAGTTCTTCGTGAACAGCGTGATCGTGACCGGACTGATCGTCATCGGTCAGACGGTCACCTGCATGCTCAGCGGGTACGCGTTCGCGATGATCCGATTCCCGGGACGCACGGCGATCTTCGGCGCGTTCCTGGCAACCATGATGGTGCCGCTGCAGACGATCATCATCCCCGTCTTCGTCATCGTGAAGATGCTCGGGCTGTCCGACTCGCTGCTCGCCCTGGTCATCCCTGCGCTCGGCAGTGCATTCGGCACCTTCCTCGTCCGGCAGTACTTCATGCAGATGCCACGTGAGCTCGGCGAAGCGGCCCGGATCGATGGCGCGAACCAGTGGCAGGTCTTCAGCCACGTCTACATGCGCATGGCAGCGCCGGTCGTTGCGACGCTCGCGATCCTCAACTTCTCCGGATTCTGGGCCGAGTTCTACCGGCCCCTCATCTTCCTGCAGTCCCAGCAGAACTTCACGCTGCCGCTCGGTCTCGTCGGGCTCCAGGGCAACCTGGGTACCGGCAGCATCTCCGTCGTCCTCGCAGGAGTCATCCTCGCCATGCTGCCCAGCGTCATCCTCTTCGTCTTCGCTCAGCGGTACTTCATCGCCGGCATCACCGCGGGATCCTCCCGATGAGCGCCGGGCTCGAGCACCACCGGCCGCGCTTCCACATCCGACCGCCGCGGGGGTGGCTGAACGACCCCAACGGCCCCGTGGTGATCGACGGCGTCACCCACCTCTACTTCCAGTACCGGTTCGGGACCGATCTCGCCGACCCGGTCGTGTGGGGGCACGCGAGCAGCACGAACCTGATCGACTGGTCGCTGCACCGTGCGGCGATCACGCCCGAGCCGACGGGTCTGGACCGGGACGGTTGCTTCTCCGGCAACACCGTCCTGACCGACTCCGGCGAGGTGCTCGCCTTCTACTCGGGCTTCCGACGGGACTACCCGCTCCAGTCCGCGCTCGTCGCCTCGTCGACCGACGGCGGTGCGTCGTTCGGTGCCGCCCGGCTCGCTGTCGAGGACCCTGACGGGCCGGTCGTCCGCCGGGACCCGTTCGTGTGGCGGACCGCTTCCGGATGGCACATGGCCCTGGGCGAAGGCGATGCCGACGAGCGCGCGTCCGTCCGGCGCTATCGGTCGACCGATCTCGAGGTCTGGGAGGACGAGGGATCGATCGTGTCGCTCCCGCGCACGGTCGTCGATGGGGTCGACACCGGCGCGATGTGGGAGTGCCCACAGGTGGCGGACGTCGACGGAACCGAGGTCGTCCTGGTCGGGGCATGGTCGGAGGAGAACGGCATCATGCGGGTCCTCGCCGTGCTTCCGGGACTCGGCGGCGACCGACTCGAAGGTGTGGGGGCGTATCCCGTCGACGACGGGGACAGCTTCTATGCGCCCTCGGTGCTCCGGCGGGAAGGTCAGGGGCCGCTGGTCTGGGGGTGGGTGACCGAGGCGCGCACCGAGGACTGGTGGCGCGAGGAGGGCTGGGCGGGCGCGATCAGCTTGCCGCGAGAGGTCCGGCTCGCGCCCGACGGGAGGCTCCTCAGCGCGCCCGCCGCTGAACTCGACCTCCTCAGGGGGCGGGGAACGCACATGCGGCTCGTGTCGGGTCAGGAGGCGAGCATCGGGGGGCATGCGGAGCTGACGATCAGCCCCGCCGAGGCAGCGGTCTCGTCCGTCCGTGTCGGGAGCGCGGAGGAGTGCTTTCGGATTCTTCTCGATCCGACACGCGACCGAGTGACCATCGACCTCGACGACTCGAGTTCGGATGACCGCGCGCATCGCGGCAAGCTGACCGTCGAGGGTGCCTTCGAGGACGGCAGCGGTGAGGTACGAGTGTTCCTCGACGGCTCGATCCTCGAGGTGTTCACCGGGACCGGGCGGGTCGCGACCTGCAGGTTCTACCCCGTCAGCGCGCCGCCGTGGACGGTCCGTGTCGACGGAGCTGCTGACGTCGACGTCTGGGACCTGATGTGAGCGACGGAGCTCGGCCCGATCGTTGCGCAGTACCCGGTCTCCGGTCCGCATCCCGAGCCGGATTCCGATCGGGGGGTCTCCGCTGAATCCGAGTCAGGTCGCAGGACGGTCCGGGGGGTTCCGGAGGTGCTGCTCCAGCTGACTCGTCGCCTGCGCCAGGACACGGCGCGCAGCAGCGCGATCCGCGGGATCGATCCCCTCGAAGGCGATCCTCCTGGCCGACGCCACGGGATCCGGCATCGCGCGCCAGAGCTCGTCGCCGGCGGCGGTCAGGGTCAGCGTGCGCTGCCGCTGATCACCCGCCTCCGCCTGCTGGGCGATGAGCCCCTTCCGGACGAGGGTGCTCACGATGGTGCTGAGCGTCGCCCGTTCGATCTCGAGCGCGCGGGCGATGTCCCGCTGCAGTGTCGGGCCGTGGGTCGCGAGCTGCTCCATGACGGCCCATTGGGTGAGGCCGAGGCCGTACGGGCGCAGGGTCGCGTCGTTGGCGGCTCGAACCGCGTAGTAGAAGCGCTTCGCCCACGCGCCGACCTGCTCCTGCGCGAGGTCGTCACTCTCTCCCGCCGGCACAGCGCCACGGTAGTCGAGCCGCTCCGCGCGGGCGGCGGTCTCACCAGGGGATGGGCTGGTCCTCCCACCTCGTGAAGGTGCCGGAGGGGCCGTCCGGGCCGAGCAGCGCGACCCGGACCACCTCGCGTGATCCGTCCTCGACGGATTCGGCTCCGGCGTACCCGTTCAGGTTCGTCGCGGTGAAGGCGGGTGAGACGAGGTTGACCTTCACGGGGGTCCCTTCCAGCTCGATCATCATCGCCAGCGTGATCGCGTTCAGCGCGGCCTTCGACGCCGGGTAGACGGGTCCGTAGTAGGAGCGGTAGGGGTAGGCGTGGTCCGCGTTGTCGGTCAGGGAGCCCAGCCCGCTCGTCACGTTCACGATGCGGGCGTCCTCGGACTCCCGGAGCAGGGGCAGCATCGCTTGGTAGACCGCGAGGGTCCCGAAGACGTTGGTGTTCCACACGGCCCGCATCTCGGAGATCGATGCGCGGCTGGCCAGGTTCCGGTCCCTGCTCCCGTCCGGCGTCCTGTCGCCACGTGCCGCCTGAGCGATCGCGGCGTTGTTCACCAGGAGATCGAGCCTTCCGTAGTCCTGTCGGATGCGGGCGGCGGCCGCAGCGATCGATCCCTCGTCGGTCAGGTCGATCCGGATGGGGATCGCTCCGGAGCCGATCCGCGCTGCGGCCGCCTGGCCGCGCGCCAGGTCGCGGGCGCCGAGGAGCACGGTCGTCCCGTGGGAGACGAGCTCTTCGGCGACGCGGAGCCCGACGCCCTGGTTCGCGCCGGTGATGAGAGCGAGTCGAGCAATGTCGTTAGGCACCTAGCAATAATCGCGAGGTACCTGACGGCTGTCAATCGCCTCCCGGAGGGTCGGACAGCGCGCAGTCCAACCCGGGCGATCCGGTGGGGACCGCGGCGCTCTTGCTCCTGGTCGCCGGTGAGCAGTTGCCCGCGATGACCGGCGGGGAGCGGCGGCTCCTGTTCGAGTGGCTCGACCGCATCATCGAAGGCGACTGAACGAGCGACCCGCGCCGACCGGTCCCAACTCGCACTCACCGAGCAGTGGTCTGATTGCCGCCGACGGTGCGGCGAGGGAGAACACGGGTGGGGCGACGCGGGGTCCCCGGAGTGTCCCGGGTGATCGGCCGGACGCTGCATGTGCTCGAGCCGGTCGCCCCTGACTGGTTCGTGCAGGTCGTCGCGCCGAAGCGGGCTCCGGTGCCGTGGGCGAACATGATCCGCACCGCCGCCTCCGTGACCGCGCCGCTCGCTGCCGGCGTGGCGCTCGGCCAGGGGGCGCTCGGCGGTTTCGCCGCCATGGGCGCGCTGCTCGGATCGTTCGGCGACGCGGGCGGTCCCTTCACCCGGCGGCTCCGGCGCGTGCTGCTCGGCGTCGCGGGTGGGCTCCTCGGGCTGTTGCTCGGCCGCGTCCTCCTGACCTCGGGGCTCTGGGCGATCGCGATCGCCGGCGGGGTCGCCGTCCTGTCCGCGGTCCTGAGCTCGCTGTCCACGGAGCTGTCGTTCGCGGGGCTGCAGCTGCTCGTCTACCTCGCCGTGAGCACGGGACCCGTCCGGGTGGTGCCGCTGCCGCTGCTCGCCGGCCTGTTCCTGGTCGGCGCCGGATGGGCCCTCGTGCTGTCGCTCGTGCAGACGCGCGTCGTGCCCGAGGTCGACCGCCCGCAGCTCGCGGTGGCGACGGTGCTCGAGGAGCTGATCGCGCTGCTGCGCGTCATGGCGTCGGACGCGCCGTCGGACAGCCGCGAGGACGAGGTCGCGCGGGGCCGGCGCCGGGTCGGGATCGCGGTCGGCAGAGCGTACGACGCGGTGGCGAACGCCCGGGCGTTCTCGGCCGGCAGACGACGCGACCTCCGACGGCTGAACGCCGTGCTCTCCGCGGTGTCCAACGTGACCGCGGTCGCCGTCGCGTCCGCCCGGACCGATCCGGTCGAACCCGCCAGCGCGATCCCCGATCTCGAGGTGCTCCGGGACAGCATCGCGAGCGGCAGACCGGCCGCCGCGCTTCCGACGCTCCCGACCGCCGAGCAGGCGGCGGAGAACCCGACCGCGTCCGCGCTCGCGCGCGCCGTCGCGCATCTGAACCGCTCGAGCGACGGGCTCGTCCGCCCGGCCGCGCTCCCCACGGTCACCGCCGCGATCGCACTCGGCCGCGTCCCGCCGGCGCCGTCGGACGCGCGGTCGCACGGTCGATCGGGCTGGGTCGGCTCCGTCACGGACGCGTTGGCGGGCCGCAAGACCTGGGTGTTCGCGGCCCGCCTCGCGATCACCCTCATGGTGGCGGAGGCCCTGGTGCAGCTGCTGCCCCTTCCCCGGTCGTACTGGGTGCTGCTCACGGTCGCCGTCGTGCTCAAGCCCGATTTCGGTTCGGTGTTCGCGAGAGGGGTGCAGCGCACGCTGGGCACGCTCATCGGGGTGCTGATCGGGGCGGCCGTCATCGCGCTCGTCCCGCACGGGCCGTGGCTGCTCCTGCCGGTGGCGTGCTTCTCGCTGCTCTTCCCACTCGGTGCGAGCCGGAACTACGGCATGCTCTCGACGTTCATCACCCCGCTCGTGCTGATCCTGATCGACTTCGCCGGCGGCGGCGTCGACGGGATCGCCGCGGACCGTCTGCTCGACACCGTGCTCGGTGCCGCCACCGTGCTCGTCGTCGGGTACCTGCTCTGGCCCGGCACGTGGCGCCCGAAGCTCGGTCGCCAGATCGCCGACAGCATCGAGGCGATCGCGGAGTACGCCGACGTCGCGTTCAGCGGCGGGACGAGCTCGGTCATCGGCCCGGTACGGCGCCGCGCGTTCGGGGCGCTCTCCGACGTGCGGTCCGACCTGCAGAGTCTGCTGGCCGAGCCGACACGGCAGGCTCGTGCGGCGGCCAACTGGTTCCCCCTGGTCGCGCAGCTGGAGCAGACCGCGGAGGACCTGCGGGACGCCGCGGTCCTGGACGCTCGGGTGCCGGACACCTCGATCGGGCCGGACGTGCAGCGCGTGTCACGTGGGCTGCGCGATCTCGCCTCCGCGGTCCGAGAGCAGCGGCCACCCGTCGATCTCCCGCTGCCCGACACGGGGATCCTGAGGCACGTCGCGGGGGACCTCCTCGGAGCACGGCGCATCCTCACCGGGCCGCCGACCAGCAGATGACCGATCAGCGCAGGACCGTGCGCCGCCGGAACCGCGACGACCGGCCGGTCAGCCGATGTCGCCGGTGCTCGGTGCGCCGGCCGGTGCGTAGCGCAGCAGCACGGCGCCGGAGTCGCCGGTGACGGCGGGAGCGAGCAGCCGGAGGTTCGCCGGTGCGGCGCCGTCCGGGAACACCTTCTTGCCCTGCCCGAGCACGACGGGGTACACCCACAGCAGCAGCTCGTCGTAGAGCTCATGGGCGAGGAGCGTCTGCACGAGATCGAGGCTCCCGATCACGTGGACCCGCTCGTGTTGCGCTCGGATCGCCTGCACCTCCGACATCAGGTCGGTCCCGATCCTGGTCGATCCGGCCCAGGCGAGGTCCCGTGGACTGCGGGAGGCCACGTACTTCGGGATGCGGTTGAACCGCTCGCCGATGGGGTGGTCCCCGTGCAGCGGCCAGAACGCCGCCCAGATGTCGTACGTGCGCCTGCCGAGCAGCAGTGCGTCGATCCCGCTGATCCGCTCGCCGACCGCGGCACCGACGATCTCATCCTCGAACGGGGCCTGCCAGCCGCTCCACGGGAAGCCGCCCTCCGGGTCCTCGCCCCGGCCGCCGGGGCCCTGACCCACACCGTCCAGCGTCGTGAACAGGTCGATCGAGATGGTGCCCATCGCGCTCCTCCGGTTCCCCCGAAACCTAGTCGGCGAGGGCGCCGGCCGCCCGGATCCGGGCGCGCACCGCGGGCAGGAACGCCTCCGCCCAGACGCGGTGCCCGCGGTCGTTCGGATGGAAGAGGTCGCCGGCCGCGTTGCGCACCGCGATGATCGGGCCGCCGCGCCGGGTCCGTTCGTGCAGCGGAGCGAGGGTCAGCCCGTGCGCGGCCACGACCTCGTGCACGATGCGGTTCGCCTCCCGCGCGCGGCCGCCGATGGGGATTGGGGAGAAGCTGGGGAGGTCCGCGACGATCGTGCCGGGCGGCAGCGCGGCGCAGATGCGGTCCAGCTCGTCGCGGAAACGGGCCGGCGCGAAGGACCACACGTCGTTCGCGCCGACGTCGAGCGTGCAGACGAGGGGCGTGGTCTTCGGGAGCCGGTGCAGCTCGTCCGCGAGCACGACGGCGCAGGTCGCGCCGTCGATCGCGAGGTTCCGGACGCGCACGCGGCGCCCGGTGAGCCGCCCGATCTCGGCCGCGACGATGCCGACGTAGCCGCGCTCGGGCTTCGAGGCACCCAGCCCGAGCGCCGCCGAATCGCCGAGCGCGACGTAGAGCACCGCCTCCGGGTCCGCCCGCCCGCGCTCGCCCCAGTACACGTGATGCGCGGGGATGCGGTTCGTGAGCAGGACCGTCCAGGCCGCGCGGTGCCGCGCGAGCCAGACGCCGTACCCCGCGGCGCCTGCGAGCGCCGCGCCGAGCAGCAGTCCGCGCCTCACCGCAGCGCCCCGATCGCCGCCAGCCGGCCGTCGGTCGCGGCGAGGAGGTCCGCCGGCGCCAGCTCGATGTCGAAGCCCCTCCGGCCACCGGAGACGAACACGGTCGGGAACGCCTCCGCGCTCGTGTCGAGCACCAGCGGCAGCCGGGTGCGCTGACCGACCGGGCTGATGCCGCCGACGACGTACCCGGTCCGGCGCTCGGCCGTCTCCGGTGCCGCCATCGTCGCGCGCTTGGCGCCCAGCACGGCCGCCAGCGCCTTCAGGTCGAGCATCGACGACACCGGCACCACCGCCACGGCGAGGCGGCCGTCCGCCTCCACGACCAGCGTCTTGAACACCCGCTCGGGCGGGACACCGAGCTCGCGGGCCGCCTCCGCCCCGTAGCCGTCGGCCGCCGCGTCGTGCGCGTACGGGTGGGCGACGTAGGAGACGCCGAGTCGGTCCAGCGCCTGCGTCGCCGCGGTCGTCGGCGCCCTCCTGCTCATCCTCCGATCCTCGAGCACGTCAGCAGGAAGAACTCGCCACGGCAGGAAGGAACCGGCGATCCGTTCCTGCCGTCGCGGATCGTTCCTGCTGTCGTGCTCCGTCGTTCCTGCTGTCGTGCTCCCCGCCGGGATGGGGCTCCGAGGCTGGGTCAGGTCTGGCAGCGCGGGCACCAGAAGATCTCGCGGTCCATCGCACCCCGCCCCGGCTGCACGGGGTCGCCGAGCGTGCCGCCGAGGATGCGCGTCCCGCAGCGGCGGCACGGCCGTCCCGCGCGCCCGTAGACCCAGTCCTGCCGACCCGCGCGGGTGTCGCCGGTCAGCGTGCGCTCCACGCGGTTCTTGTTGGCCTCGAGCGTCCGCTTCGCCAGATCGACCATGCGCGGGAGGTCGGGCACCTCGGCCACCGGGCGGGTGGGGAGCACGCCCCGGAGGAAGCAGAGCTCGTTCCGGTACACGTTCCCGACGCCGGCGAGGTTGCGCTGGTCGAGCAGCGCGAGCCCGATCGGGCGACCGGGATCGGCCTCGATGCGGCGCACCGCCTCCTCGGCGTCCCAGTCCGGGCCGAGCAGGTCCGGTCCGAGGTACCCGACGACGTCCTCCTCCGCCCCCCGCGGGAGCACCTCGAGCGTGCCGAGGGCGAACCCGACCGCCTGCCACGGCTCGGTACCGAGCACGATGCGGGCCTCGAACGCGGGTCGCCGCCACCGCGAACCCGGCCGGTACAGGTGCCAGGCACCCTCCATCTTCAGATGGGAGTGGATCAGCGCCGTGTCGGTGCGGAGCAGGAGGTGCTTGCCGCGGCTCGCCACGGATCCGACCCGTTCCCCGGTCAGATCCACAGTGGCGAACTTCGGCACCCGGACGTCGCACGCGGTCAGCAGCTCCCCGGCCAGGGCGGCGTGCAGGTTGTGGGCCGTGCGGTAGACCGTGTCCCCCTCAGGCACGGAGTCGCAGCCCCTTCGGTGTCGCCGCGAAGCCCGCCGCCTCGAGGACCTTGCCGAACGGGCTCCCGAGCGCGAACGCCCCGTCCACCTTCTCGACGACGAGCTGGGGCACGCCGCCGGAGCGCACGAGCGCGGCCAGCCCCTCCGCCGTCCGGCGTCGCGACGCCTCGTCGTCCTGGAGGAGCAGGACCGTCCGGCCGCCGCGCTCGACGTAGGCGGCGAGCTCGCCGTCGACGAGCACAACGAGCGCCCCCGCCTTCCGGCCGGGCCGGTGGCCCTCGCCCTCCGGCCACGGCAGCGCGGCGCCGTACGGGTTCGCGGGATCGGTCGCGGCGAGCACCAGCACCGTCGGGTCGTCGGTCTCCGCGCCCGCCTCCCGGGTGTGCTTCCGCAGCCGGTCGACGGTGCCGGCGGTCGAGAACTGGGCCGCACCGAGATGCTCGACGAAGTAGCCGCGCCTCGCCCTGCCCGCCTCCTCGAGCGCTGCCAGGGTCTTGTAGACGAGCGCGAAGCCGCCCGGCACGCCCTCCGCCTGCACGGCGCCGCGGGTGACGACGCCGTACCGGTCGAGCAGCACCTCCGCGGTCGCCGCGGCCCGCACGGTCGGGTCCGACTCCGGCAGCGGGAGGATCGCCCACCGCCCGGCTGCGACGGGCGGCCCGGATCGCACGGGCAGCGCGGGGCGTCCGCGGCCGCGGTAGCCGCGGGCGCGGGGTGCCCGGCGCTGCGTGCGGTGGGCCGTGTGCCCGCTCCCCGTCAGCGCGCGCACCGGCGCGAAGGTGTCGTTCGTGACGAGCCCGTCCCAGACCAGGTTCCAGAGCGCCGTCGTGAGCGCGTCGTCGTTCGCGACACCGACGGTGTCCGCGAGCTGGCGGAAGAAGAAGGCGCCGCCGCCCCCGAGCGTCGCGAGCACCTCCTGCTCCAGGGGGGTGCGGTCGCCCTCCTCGAGCGCCTGCAGGGTGACCGGGAGCGCATCGGCGAGGTGCAGGGCCACCCAGCCGTCGTTGCCGGCGAGGCGACCCGTGCCGGACCACACGACCTCACCGGTCGCGGTGAGCTCGTCGAGCATCGCGGGCGAGTAGTCGCGGACCCGGGCGGGCAGGATCAGCGACTCCCAGGCGGACGCCGGCACCGGGACCCCCGCGAGCTGCTCGATGACCGTGGCGACGCCGTCCACCCCGCGGAGCGCCTTCTGTCCGACGTGCTGCCACTCGGGCAGGAACCGGGCGAAGGCGGCCTGCTCGACCGGTTCGACCTCCTTGCGGAGGGCCGCGAGCGACCGGCGCCGCAACCGGCGGAGCACCTCGACGTCGCACCACTCGGTGCCGGTGCCGCCCGGCCGGAACTCGCCCTCGGTGACCCGGCGCTCGTCGGCGAGTCGCCGGAGGGTGTCCGTGACCACCGCGACGCCGAGCCCGAGCCGCAGCGCGGCCGCCGCCGCCGTGAACGGCGCGTGGGTGCGGGCGTACCGCCCGACCAGATCGCCGAGCGGGTCGGCGACGGGTTCCACGAACGCGAACGGGACCCCGATCGGGAGGGGGACGCCGAGGGCGTCCCGGAGCCGGCTCGCGTCCTCGATGCCGGCGATCCAGTCCTCGCCGGCCCAGGAGGCGGTGATCGCGCGGTGGGCGGTGACGAGCTCCGCCGCGAACGCGGCGGCCTGCTCGGCCGTCGCCGGCACGCCTCCCACCTCGAGCCGGGCCGCGAGCTCGTCGACGGTGAGCGGACCGAGCAGGCGGAGGAGGTCCGCCGCGCCCTCGATCCCGGAGAGGCGCCGGTCGGCCGCCAGCCGTTGCAGCTCGCGCTCGGTCGACTCGACCACCGCCGGGTCGAGCAGCTCGCGCAGCTCGACCCGGCCGAGCAGCTCCGACAGCAGCGTCGAGTCGAGTGCGAGCGCCTGCGCCTTCCGCTCCGCAAGTGGACTGTCACCCTCGTACAGGAAGGCGCCGACGTAGCTGAACAGCAGGCTGCGCGCGAACGGCGATGCGGTCGGCGTCTCGACCTCGACGATCAGGATCGCCCGCGCCTCCAGCCCGGCGGCGAGCTCCTTGAGCGACGGCAGGTCGTACACGTCCTGCAGGACCTCGCGGATCGTCTCGAAGATGATGGGGAAGGTCGGGTACTTCTTCGCGACGTCCAGCAGCTGGCTCGCCCGCTGACGCTGCTGCCAGAGCGGCGACCGGCGGCCCGGGTTGTAGCGGGGGAGCAGCAGGGCGCGGGCCGCGCACTCCCGGAAGCGCGAGGCGAAGATCGCGGAGGACGTGACCTCGCTCGTGACGAGCTGATCGAGCTCGTCCGGCTCGAAGAGGAAGAGGTCCGCGCCCGGCGGCTCCGCATCGGTGTCGGGTACCCGCAGCACGACCCCGTCGTCCGCGGCCATGGCGCCGTTCTCGATGCCGTACCGCTCGGCGAGCCGCGCGCCGACCGCCAGCGCCCACGGCGCGTGCACCTGCATGCCGAACGGGGAATGCAGCACGATGCGCCAGTCGCCGAGCTCGTCGCGGAAGCGCTCGAGCACCAGGGTCCGATCCGAGGGCACCGCGCCGGTCGCGTCGGCCTGATCCCGGATGAACCGGAGGAGGTTCGTCGCCGCCCGGCGATCGAGACCGATGCGCGCGGCGACGGCCGCGGCCTCCTCGTCCTTGGCGGCGGCGAGCTCTCGCTGGAAGGCACCGACCGCGCGGCCGAGCTCCGCCGGGCGCCCGAGCCCGTCGCCCTTCCAGAACGGCACGCGCCCGGGCTCCCCGAACGCGGGGAGCACCAGCACCCGGTCGTGCGTGATCTCCTGGATGCGCCAGCTGGTGGCCCCGAGACTGAACACGTCGCCGACGCGGGACTCGTAGACCATCTCCTCGTCGAGCTCGCCGACCCGGTTGCCGCCCCCCTCGCCTCCGGAGACCAGGAACACGCCGAACAGCCCGCGGTCGGGGATCGTGCCGCCGGAGGTGACGGCGAGCCGCTGCGCACCCGGGCGCCCCGCGATCGTCCCCGCGTCGCGGTCCCAGACGATGCGCGGACGCAGCTCGGCGAACTCGTCCGAGGGGTAGCGGCCCGCGAGCAGATCGAGGACCGCCTCGTACGCCGAGCGCGGGAGCGCGGCGAAGGGTGCGGACCTCCGCACCGTGTCGAACCACGCCTCCACCTCGAGCTCGTCGTTCGCGCACGCGGCGACGGTCTGCTGCGCGAGGACGTCGAGCGGGTTGGCGGGCACGCGCAGCGACTCGATCTCGCCCTTCAGCATCCGGTCCGTGGCCACCGCTGCGTGGATCAGGTCGGCCTGGTGGACCGGGAACACGACTCCGGTGCTGATCTCCCCGACCTGGTGACCGGCACGCCCGATGCGCTGCAGGCCGCTCGCCACCGACGGCGGCGCACCGACCTGCACGACGAGGTCGACGGCGCCCATGTCGATGCCGAGCTCGAGGCTCGAGGTCGCGACGACGCAGCGCAGCCGTCCGGACTTCAGGTCGTCCTCGATGACGCCGCGCTGCTCCTTCGAGACGGAGCCGTGGTGCGCCCGCGCGAGCACCTCCTTCGCGCCGCGGGTCGAGCCGGACGCCGCCATGATCGCGGCCGGGGCGGGCACCCCGCGCGCGGCGAGGGCACTCGTCAGTTCGGGCTGCTCGACCTGCTCGGCCGCCTCGAGCCGCTCCTGGTACTCCTCGTTCAGCCGGGCGGTCAGCCGCTCCGCCTGCCTCCTGGAGTTCGTGAACACGATCGACGACCGGTGCTCGAGCACGAGATCGGTGATCGCGGACTCCACGTACGGCCACATCGATCCGGTGCGCTGGGGCAGCGGGTCGTCCGGGTCGAACACGTCCTGGGCGGCGCTGCCCTCGTGCGGTTGCCCGTCGGCATCGCCCCCGTCGGGCCATCCGCTGCCGAGATCCGGGTCGGACATGTCCTCGACGGGCACCACCACCGTCAGATCGAAGGTCTTCTGCGCCTTCGGCGCGACGATCGTCACGGGGGAGCGGCCGCCGAGGAAGCGCGCGACCTCCTCCACCGGACGCACCGTGGCGGAGAGGCCGATGCGCTGCGCGGGACGCTCGAGCATCGCGTCGAGGCGCTCGAGCGAGAGCGCGAGGTGCGATCCGCGCTTCGTGGCGGCGACGGCGTGCACCTCGTCGACGATGACCGTGTCGACGGTGGTGAGCGTCTCGCGCGCCGCGGACGTCAGCATCAGGAAGAGGGATTCGGGAGTGGTGATGAGGATCTCGGGCGGATCGTTCGAGAGCTGTCGCCGCTCCGCCTGGCTCGTGTCGCCGGATCGCACGCCCACCCGAATCGGCGGCGGGGTCTGCCCGAGCCGCTTCGCGGTCTGCGTGACGCCGACGAGCGGGCTCCTGAGATTCCGTTCGACGTCCACGCCGAGCGCCTTCAACGGCGAGATGTAGAGCACGCGGGTACCGGATCCGGTGTCGGCGGGGCGGTTCGCGAGTCGGTCGATGGCCCACAGGAACGAGGCGAGGGTCTTGCCGGAGCCGGTCGGCGCCACGACCAGCGCGTGCTGCCCCTTGGCGATCGCGGCCCAGGCACCCTCCTGCGCCGGCGTGGGCGCGCGGAAGGCGCCCACGAACCACTCGCGGGTCGCGGCGCCGAACGCATCGAGGACGGAGGGCATGGTGGGGAAGGATTCTGCCTCCGCCCGCCGACACTCCGGTGCGAGCGCGGCCCCCGTTCGCGGCGATCCCGCCCGGGACGGAGGACCGCCGAGTAGAAAAGGGGCATGAGCAGCGTGCGCACGCCCGACCCGAACCCGGGATGGCTCGGCGATGAGGAGCTGGCGGCGATCCGTCAGCGCCTCCCCCTGCTGTACGTGGAGGCGGTCCCCGTCCGGACGGACGGCATGGGGCGCGTGACGGAGGTGGGTCTGCTCCTCCGGGTCGGGCCGAGCGGCACGATCGCCCGCACGATCGTGTCCGGACGCGTGCTGTACGGCGAGACCCTGCGCGATGCGCTGTTCCGGCACCTCGAGAAGGACCTCGGCCCGATGGCCTTCCCGCAGCTGCCGGCGAGCCCGGTGCCGTTCCAGGTGGCGGAGTACTTCCCGACGCCGAGCCCGACCCGGTTCACCGACGAGCGCCAGCACGCGGTCGCGCTCGCGTACGTCGTGCCGGTGACCGGCACCTGCGACCCACGGCAGGACGCGCTGGAGCTCACGTGGATGACGCCGGAGGAGGCTTCCGCCGACGCGGTCGCGCTCGAGATGGAGGGGGGTCGCGGCGGTCTCGTCCGCGCCGCGCTCGCCTCGGTCGGTCGCCTGTACTGACCCGCGCCGACCCGCCTTCGGGGGCGGCTGCGCGGTTCGCCGCTGCCGCGTCGAGGCCCGCGGCTAGCGTCGGGCCGTGCTGACGACCGCTGCCGCCGCCGCGCCCACCTTCTCCATCACGCTCGGTTCGGCCCTGCCGGTCGTAGGTGCGGTCCTCGCCGTCATCGACTCCGCGGCGCGGTTCCGCAGGCCCGGCGGCAACGCGGTCCTCGCCGTCCTCGCGCTGATCGCGGGGCTGCTGCTCTTCGTGCGCGCGTTCGGTCCCGTGCAGCCGTTCGTGTCGACGTCGATCCCCCTCCTGTACCTGGCGATCGCGACCACGGTGCTCCTGCTGATCGAGCTGCTCGTGAAGCCCGCGCGGAAGAGCGGCCTCCTGCCGCTGACCGTCGTCGCGACGCTCGTCTGCGGCGCCGCCGCAGCGGTCGCCTACCTCAAGATCGGCTGACCCGCCGATCCGGATCCTCTTCGCCGATCCGGAAGAACTCCGCGACACGCCGGGACCGGAGGCCCGCCCGCGGGGTGTCGCCGAGGATCTCCGGATCCGCGACGCTCACGCTGCGTCGGAGACGCGCTCCTCGTCGAAGCCGGGGGCGAGCTGCTTCAGCCGCAGGCCCCTCCACTGCCACAACGGCCAGAGTCCCGCCCACAGGCCGGGCGTGAGCGGGCCGGCGTCGAACTCGAGACGGTCGCGGTAGAGCGTGGCGGTGGGGTCGTCGGGGTGCGGCGAGACGGCCATGCGGTGGTACCAGCTGCGGATCAGCGCGGGGAGGCCGTCGGTGCCGCGGCCCGCGTCCCGCACGATCCGCACCCCCTCGTGCGTGGTGGTGTCGAGCGAGATCGAGATGTCCTGGTCGCCGAACGGCACGAACCCCGCGGCGAGCAGCGAGACCGGGTGGTCGCCCGGCTCCCAGCGCGCCGGGAAGCCGCCGTCCTCGCCCGAGGCGTACGAGAGCCACGGTCCTGCCGCCTCCCGCATCACCGTCGGCGACTGCAACGCCCGCCATGCCGCCTCGGGCGAGCAGTCGAGGCGCTCCTTCAGCATCACGACCATGCGCATGCCGCCAGTATCGCGGCCCCGCCTCAGCGCAGCTCGGGTCGCCGAGCCCGCAGCCAGTCGACGGCCGCTTCGCCCTCCACGCGCTGGAACGCCCTGATGCCCGCCATCGTCGGAGGTTCGGGGCGGAGCGCCGCGGAGAAGAAGTAGCCGGCGAGCGCGGCGAGGACCGCGTCGATCGAGGCCGGCGGCACGTCGACGAGCACGGCGTGCCGCAGGTGGACGTCGCCGCCGACGCGCCTGACGTCCAGGAGGTAGGTGAGCGCGTCCAGCCAGGCGGCGCCGCGCACCGCGTTGGGCCAGTCGACGATTCGAGCGCGACCGTCCGGCAGCACGAGGATGTTGTCGGGCCGGAGGTCCAGGTGCACCAGGCCCTCGCCGTCCACCGCGGCGCCGGCGCCGGCGGCGAGCTCGCGCAGTCGCTGCGCGGTGCGCAGGCCGCCTGGCACCTGCTCGGCGCCGGACTCCGCCACCGCGGACCACCCGCGCGCGGCCGCCTCCAGCTCGCCCCGCGCATCGGCGGCGGCCGGTGGCACCGCGGCGGGCACGGGATCCGGCAGTGCCGCGACCGCGTCGAGCACGGCCGCGGTGTCCTCCTCCGACCGGGGGTCCGGGTGCCGGCCCTCGACGTGCTCCACGGCGACCGCGATCCACCCGTCCCGCTCGACCGCTCCGAGCAGTCGCGGTGCGACCCCGGAGGCGTCGAGGGCGGCCAGCACCGCCGCCTCCCGTCGGTGCATGTCGACCGTCGTGGCGTTCACCGCGGCGCTCGCCGTCTTCACGAAGGCGCGGCGCCCGTCGTCGAGCAGGAGGACGTCCGCCGTCCCGGGGGACCAGCCTCCGGGTCGGCTGGACGCCGCGACCACCCGCGCGCCGAGCAGCGCTTCCACCGCTCCGTGGAGGTCGGCGGGGAGTTCTGCCCATGCGGGCCGCGGCGAGCTGCGCTGCACGGGCCCATTCTCGCGGCCGAGCAGGAATGCGGTCGGTGCCGCCGGGGTTCGCACCGACGAGAACCCGTCAGGAGGAGGACGACATGAAGGCAGTGGTCGGCGACACCGTGATCGCGGAGGCCCCGAAGGAGGACCTGATCTCGATCGAGGGGAACTGGTACTTCCCGCCGTCGAGCGTGAAGAGCGAGCTGCTCGAGAAGAGCCCCACCCCGTACACGTGCCCGTGGAAGGGCGAGTGCCAGTACTTCACCGTGGCGGTCGACGGCCAGCGGCTGCAGGACCGTGCGTGGAGCTACCCCACCCCGTACGCGAGCGGCATCGAGCGCGTGGGCAAGGACTTCAGCGACTACGTCGCGTTCTGGAAGGAGGTCCGGGTCACCGACTGACCCGGGTCATCCGCCCTGCGGGGGCTCGCCGCGGCAGACGGGGGTGCGCGCACCGCCCCATCAGCCGCGGAGGGCCCCCGCAGCGTCTGCGGGGCGCCAGGTGATGAGCGCGTCGCGACTGAAGCGCCGCGAGCACAGGCCGCAGGAGGTCTCGCGCGTCGGGCGGCGGAACCTCCGGTGCTCGTGGCCGGCGGGGCACGCACCGATCCAGGTCGCGCGCTCCTCCGCGATCGGCCGGTCGTGCAGACGGGAGCCGGTGTAGCCGAGCGCAGCGGCGCGGGCGCGCCAGCGCGGGCCGTGCGCCGCGCGGTGCCCGGCGAGGGCGTGCGCGATCTCGTGCAGCAGCACCTGCCGCACCTCCTCCGCCTCCGCCCCCTCGGCGAGGTGCCGGGAGAGGGTGATGCGGCGGTCGGCGTGATGGCAGGCGCCCGCGCGCCGGACCGCGCGGTCGAAGCCGAACGTCCACCCGCGGCCCGGGAGGTGGGCAGCGATGAGCGCCTCGGCCATCCGGGTCACGTCGGGAGCGAGCACGCCGGGAGGCTACGTCCCGGCTCCGACCTCCGCCCGGAGCGAGAAGAGGGGGTCAGCGGGAGAAGATGCCGCGGCCCGGCTCCGGGGAGGGCTGGGCGGTCTCGTCGGTGACGACCGCGGCGCCGCGGATCACGCGGTCGAGCTCCTCACCGGCCACCGCCTGCGCCGGATGCGGACCAGCCGCGACGAGCCGTGGCAGCCATTCGAGCAGCGCGTCGTCGCGCGTGCCGACGAGCACGAGGTTACCGAAGCGGCGACCCTTCATGACCTGCGCCTCGGCGAGCACCGCGACGTGCGGTAGGACGGCCGCGACCGTGGCCATCTGCCCGCGCGCGAACGGCAGCCCCGCGCCGTCGGCGACGTTCACCGCGAGCACCCCGTGCTCGTTCAGCAGCCCTGCGGCCAGCCGGTAGAACTCGACCGTCGTGACCGGCGCCGGGATCGTCGCGCCCGCGAACACGTCCACGACGACGAGGTCGCAGCTGCCCTGCAGCCCGGCCGGCAGCTTCGACGCCATCTCGCGCGCGTCGCCGTACCGCACTCGGATGGAGGCGCCCCGGGGGAGGGGGAGGCGCTCCCGCACGAAGTCGACGAGCGCGGGTTCGAGCTCGATCACCTGCTGCCGGGAGCCCGGCCGCGTCCAGGCGACGTAGCGGGGGATGGTCAGCGCGCCCGCCCCGAAGTGCACCGCGGTGAGCGGGGCGCCGGGATCGCCGATGCGGTCGATGACGTGCCCGATCCGCTCGACGTACTCGAACGCGAGGTCGGTCGGGTCGGTCGGGTTCACGCTCGACTGCGGCGTCCCGTCGACCACGAGCTCGACACGGGCCGGGTTCCAGCGGTCCGGCTCGAGGGTCGCCACCCGGCCGCCGGACAGGAGCACCGAATCCGATCTCGCCACGCAGCGACCCTAGGCCCCGCCCGATCGGCGCCTCCCCTTCGTGGGGTGGGGGGGTCCGGGGGCCCGCGCGCCCAAAGGCAAAAAGAACAAAAAGCGGGCGGGGCACCCCGGGGCGGCCACTTCTTCTTTCCGGCTACCGGCGCGCTTGCCGCCGGTACCTCCGGACCGACGAAGGGGACTCGGCCGCGGCGTCGTCCGGGCGGCTCCGCGGCGTCCTCCGGCGGGGCGGGCCTAGGGTCGCTGCGTGGCGAGATCGGATTCGGTGCTCCTGTCCGGCGGCCGGGTGGCGACCCTCGAGCCGGACCGCTGGAACCC
>NZ_JBQCGC010000050.1:0-17172 GCF_051956055.1 Amnibacterium sp. | reverse complement strand
GGTCGCGTATCAATTCGCGGAGACGGCGCAGCGCGACGCGCTCGTCCTCGATGCCGAAGGGGAAGTCGCCGGGCGCGTGGACGTGCAGGCTCTGCTCAGTGCACGGCTGCACGATCTGACGGAGGAGCACCACCGAGAGCGGATACTCGTCAGCCCCTTCTCCCAACCCCGCACGCTCGGCGATCGCTCGTAACGATCGCCGAGCACACGACCGGGCTCTCGCAAGCCGCCGACTGGAATCGGCCGACCGTGTCGCGCGCGAAGAGCGGTACCTCGGGTGGGTTCGTCTTTGAAGACGTGCGGCCATGCGTCCGAACAGGGTGACGTCAATTCGAGCGCGGTCGCGCGACCGGATGCGGTGGGTGCTGCAGGTGCTCGTGGCGAACGAAGTCCGAACGTCGGCGCCCTCGCGTCGCCGCCCCGACCGTCCCGCCTCTCTCTCGCTGAGCCGGCCCCTCGCGTACCCCCTCGCATCTCTGCACATCGGGGGTGTGCAGGGATGCGAGGGGTTTCGGGCGTTTTGCCCTGTCCTTGCCTGCCCCCTCCGCGGTGCGGCTCCTGAACCACCCACAAACAACGTGAAGAGCAAGAGCAGTTGTGTGTGGGTGGTTCAGGAGTGCAGGTGGCAGGCCAGGACAGGGCAAAAGAAGAGCTAGGGAGGGGGAGCGCAGGGGGAGGGGAATGACGGGGAGCGGAGGCGGAGTGGTCGAGATGGTTGTGTCGCGGGATCACAGGACGGGTGCGGTGACCGGGATGTCGTGATGGCGTGGAGCGGTGGGGGAGCAGGCTGGGCAGGCGTCGTCGGGTGCGGACGTGTGGGTGACCGGTCGGGATCAGTTGGCGTTGGAGTGGTTCCGGATCGTGCGGATCTCGAACATGCAGACGCTGCGATGGGCGCTTGGCATGATCAACGGCTGGGATCGTCCGGTCGCGCTCCGGCAGGCGCAACGGTGGGTGACCCGGATGACGCGCGTCGGGTACGTGGATCGGACGAACCTCGGCGGACCGGGCGGATCGGTCGTCTGGGCGACCCCGGCGGTGACCGGGTCGCGGCGGCCGAATCTGTTCGCGCAGACGACACGGCATGAGATCGCGGTGTCCGCGGCGTCGACTCGGTATCTCGCGGCGGGGTATTCGTGGGCGAGGGACGAGCGTCCGCGAGGCGTGAGCGGCCATGTCGCGGACGGTGTCGCGATTGCCGGCGATGAGCTGACGTTGATCGAGGTCGAGCTGACGCCGAAGCGAGCCGACCGGTACGTGACGATCCTTGCGAGGTTTCGCCTCCGGATTGAGGCGGGCGACGCGGACCAGGTCGTCTACCTCTGCAACCCCGACAGCGCCCACGCCGTCCGCGCAGCGCTCCGGCAGTCGGCCGCGAAACGCATCGCCGACCGGGTCGACGTCCGGGAGGTCTTCGACCCACGCACCGCCCACTGGCCCGATGAGGAACTCCCGACCTGGCTTCAACGTGCGTCGCAGGCATGAAGCCCTGTCGGTGCCTCCGCTGATGGTTCGCAACACGAGAGGGGCGAGCGGATGGGATCGATCGAGCGCTATGAGACCAAGGGCGGCTGGCGGTACGTGGTCCGCTATCGGAAGCCCGACAACTCCCAGGGCAAGCGGCGGGGCTTCGCGCGCAAGCGCGACGCGGAGCTCTACCTTGCGTCGGTCGAGACTTCCAAGGCTCGCGGAGACTTCATCGACGCGCGGGACTCGCTCGAGACCGTGGCATCGCTCGGTGCGGCCTGGCTCAGCAACAAGGCGCAGCTGAAGCCGTCCTCGCTTCGGTCGCTGGAGAGCGCCTGGCGCCTCCACGTCCTGCCGCGGTGGGGAACACTGCCGGTCGGGCGCGTTCGGCACAGTGACGTGCAGGCGTGGGTGACCAAGCTGTCGACCGAACGTGGCCCGACGACCGTGCTCCGTTGCTACGGCGTGCTGGCCTCGATCCTCGACGTCGCCGTCCGGGACCGCCGGATCCTGAGCAACCCTGCCCGTGATGTGGGTCTGCCGCGCAAGGTCGGACGCGCGCACACGTACCTCAGCCGCGAGCAGGTCGAGTCGCTGGCTGACGCCGCGGGGGAGTACCGGACGCGGGTGCTCGTCCTCGCCGATTCGGGGCTGCGATGGGGTGAAGCGATCGGACTTCGTGTCCGCCACCTCGACCTGCTGCGACGCCGGATCAATGTCGAGACGAACGCTGTCGAGGTCGGCAGTCAGATCATCGAGGGGACGCCCAAGACCCACAAGGTGCGCTCGGTGCCGATCATCGCCTCACTTGTCGAGCCCCTGGCGCGAGCATGCAAGGGTAAAGCGCCGGACGACCTCGTCTTCGCCGGTCGGGCCGGGACCTTCGTTCGTCGCTCGCACAACAGGTACGGCTGGTTCGCTTCAGCCATCCGCGACGCGGGTGTGCCGCGCCTCACCGTGCATGACCTCCGGCACACGACCGCAAGCTTGGCCGTGCAGGCCGGCGCGAACGTGAAAGCGGTCCAGCGGATGCTCGGACACAAGTCTGCAGCCATGACGCTCGATGTCTACGCCGACCTGTTCGATGACGATCTGGAGACGCTTGCGATGCGCCTCGATGAGCACCGCGTGGCCGCGATTGTGCCCAATCCGCGCCCACGAGCCGTCCCGACGGCCGGCTTCTAAGGGTGACTCTGCGACTTGATCAGGGAAATCGTGACTTGAAGCGTTTGCGCCCCCGGTAGTTCGAATCCCACGCCCTCCGCTGCTGGCCGACGCGACGTCCCGGTCGATCGAGCGACCTTGCTCAGGTCGTGACACGGGGTCGAACGCGTCGGCCACGGAGGATCAGCCGGACGACCAGTGCGCCGCTCGTCCGTCTCGCCGACGGCTCGTCGCCTCGCAGTCCACAGCCCGTTCCGGGTGCCGGAGGACATCAGCCCGGCACTGCGGGCGCTCCGTCGCCACCGGTCCCACTCCTCCCGAGACAGGGGCGAGGGGTCCCGCATCCGCGGGACCCCTCAAGGCCTTCTGGGGAAGTCGGGTTCAGAAGTCCTCGGGACCGCTCACGCGCGTGGTGCGGTTGGCGACCGCGACCGGCTCGCCGGCACCAGCGGCGCTCGTGGTCGTGACGGTCCGCCGACCGCGAATGGCCAGCGCAAGGCCCACGATGAACACGATGACGCCTGCGATCATCAAGATGTACCCCGCCGTATTCAGGCTGATGAAGGCCGTCTGCACGTTGATCGCGAATGCGAGGATCGCACCGATCACGAAGAGAACCACACCGGTGCCCATGGTCATTGCTGGAGCCAATCTTCTCGGTCGTCTTGAGTGCGTCGAGACAGAAAGTGCCTCGTACGACTCCGGAAAAGCAAACATGAAGTGCTTGCTTGGGTATTCGCTGTATTTCGGCAGAGTGCAGCACCCCCAGATCCGGGGGGTGCCCGCGGGCTCAGGCGGCTGTCCGATCGAGACGAGTCCACGAACGCTCCCGGCGCGGAGCCGCCTCGCACGGGGGGTCGACAGGTGCGGGGATGCCGCCTTGGATTCTCGAACCAGGTTTTCTCGAAATCGATACAAGGGCAGACGATTGTCGGCGCACACGTTCCTCTCCGCTTCGATCAGCCGCGCGATTCGCGTCGTACTCGCATTGCCCGGGGAGATGCGGATCGCGTCAGTCGGTGTCGCATCGCTCGCAGTGATCACGGGTGTGATGTTCGTGAATTGGCGCATCGGGATACCGATCGCACTCGTGATCAGCGTCACGGCTGTGCTCTGGATCAATGCCGCAATGGGCCTCGCGGAACAAGGGCACGGAGATCTCGACTCGATCGAATGCCTGCTGCGGGAGAACGAAGCGACGTATCCGACCTGGCGGCTGGGCTTCGAGATCGGCTCGGGGAGCCTCCTTCGATCCGCGCAAACCCTGCGCGCTCGAGCGATGAGCCGCTTCAGTGAGCCGGTTGACCCGGTCGCGCACTCGGCGCCCTAGCGATTCGTGACGCGCCTGACGGGCCGGATGGCGCTGAGGTGCTCCGGGCGACGGCCGGCTGATCGATCCGCACGCCCTCGGCGCATCCTCGGGTGACCCGAGCAGATTGCTCGGGTGATCAGAAGCCGACTCACCGCTGAGGGGCGTCGGCCCTCCGTGGCCTGGGACCTGCCCACGGTGCCGGGCGGACGGCGTGTCCTGATCGCCGCCGTTGCGCTGACCGGCGTCTGGTCCAGCTCGGCGCTGTTCCGCATGGCACACCTGCGTCCAGGTCCCATCGACCGAGGCTGGGATGCGGTGATGACCTCGGCGCGGAGACCGCGCGTGCATCGAATGGCCGAGGCGCTGGCCGTCGTCGGGACCGGCAGGCCCGCCACCGCACTGGTCGTCGCGACGGGCGCGCTCATCGGCGCGGCCCGTGGATGGCACTGGGGTGCGTCCGTCGGCGCCGTGAGCATCATCAGCGTGCTGAACGTCGCAGGGCTGGAAGCACTCGCTCGCCGCTCCCGACCCGACGCCGCCTACGGCGTGCTCAACGCGTTCCCCTCCGGACACACCACCTTCGCTTCCCTCCTGGGCAGCGTCGTGATCCTCTTCGCCCCGAGGGCGAGCATCCGCGGTGTCGCGATCGCCTGGATCAGCGCGATGGCATGGAGCAGGACGTACCTGCGCGCGCATTGGCTCACCGACGTCCTGGCCGCGATCCTGATCGGTTCGGCTGAGGCGGTGCTCATGGTCGCTGCGGTCCATCGGCTCAGCGAGCGGCGGCGGCCCATGGGCGGACCGCAGCATGAGCTGCGCTAGCAGCGACCTTGTGGTGAGGGTCGACCCTCGACGCTCACGAGGGGACGGATGGGTTGCGCCGACCCCATGAGCGCTGTCAGACACGAGCAGGTCGTCTCGGGGAGAGCGGAGCGGGAGCGCACGACGCTGGCGACGGTCCCCGCTCGCGATGCGTCCCACGTGCGCATGTCGTGCCCGCATCGCTGCGCGATCTGGTGAGATCCGCCGCGATCTGCTGGTCGGGGAATGCCTCATCGGCTCGTGTGACCGGGTGTTACGCCGGCCGGGTGCACGTCGTCCGCCCAGTGCATACGGTGTGGATCACGCGGAGCAGGCAGTCATCCGAACAGCTCGCCTCGGGATAAGACGCACCCGGGGAACGTCGTCATCGTTCCCCCCTGCACGGTTCTCCCGAATCGATGACGTGCCTGTGGAAGGCAATGCCGCGCGCCTGAAAGCACATCGCTCACCAACGCACCGCGGCTCCTGCTGCGCGCGAGTTAGGAATTCGGCTCACATGAGGACTCGGTCCCGGATCATCGTCGCGGCGACCGCCGCGGTGGCTGCTGCCATCGGCCTGAGCGGCTGCTCCGGCAGCGCGCTCTCGTCGGCCGCCGCCGGAAGCGACCCCTCCGGCGGTGCCAAGAGCCCGGTGACGTTCGGCGTCTCCGCTGCCGAGACGGGCCCGTACGCCCAGTACGGGCAGCAGTTCAAGGAGGCGTTCGACCTCGCGGTGGCCCAGGTGAACGCCGATGGCGGCATCGACGGTCGTCAGGTGCAGCTGAAGTACCAGGACTCCCAGTCCGACCCGAAGCAGTCCGTGACCGTCGCGCAGCAGTTCGTCGGTGACCCGTCCGTCAGCCTCGTGTTCGGGGACTACTCCTCGGCCGCCTCCATCCCCGCTTCTCCGATCTACACGGCGGGCAAGCTGCTGCAGTACGGCTTCAACAATTCGAATCCGGACTTCACGGCGAAGGGCTCCGAGTACCAGTGGTCGACCTCGATCACCACGAGCGACACCTACACGTGGACCGCGGACTTCATCAAGAAGCAGGGCGTGAAGTCCGTCGGCGTCACGTACCTGAACACCTCCGACTGGGGCATCCCCGCCTTCGCGGCCTTCAAGGCCGAGGCCGCGAGGATCGGGCTGAGGATCACCGACGCCGAGGGGGTGCTCGACACCTCCGACGACTACCGCCCGTCGCTGACCAAGGCCGTGGCCGGCAGCCCGCAGGCCTTCGTGCACATCGGATACGGCCCGGACGCGGCGAAGATCGTCACCCAGCTGCGCGCCATCGGCTACAAGGGCACCTTCTACGGCGGTCAGGACGAGCAGTCCTTCGACGGGACCGCCGCGGCCGAGGGCGCGATCATCGGCAGCCAGTTCGTCGAGACGAGCACCGATCCCGGGGTGAAGGCGTTCGTGACGGCCTTCAAGAAGCGGTACCCGAAGGAGACGGATGTCACGGCCTTCGAAGCGGGCGCGTACGACGCGCTGCACGTGGCGGTCGCGGCGGCGAAGGCAGGAGGCACGACCAGGGCGGGCATCCTGAAGGGCTTCCAGGAGCTGACCGACGTGCCGAGCGTCGTCTACGGCCACATCACCTTCGACCCGAAGACCCGTCGCGTTGCATCGCCGACCCTCACGCCGACCGTCCTGAAGGGCGGCACGTGGGTCGTCGACAACGGCTGACCCGAGCGGCTGCCTCCTGTGCTCGACACCCTGATCGCCGGCCTGCTCCGAGGGAACGTGTACGCCCTCGGAGCGGTCGGCATCTCCCTCGTCTTCGGCGTCATGAACGTCGTCAACTTCGCCCAGTTCTCGTTCTTCGGGCTCGGGGCGATGCTGGCCTGGTTCCTCGTCGCGGAGCAGGGGCTGCCGTTCTGGCTGGCCCTGCCGATCGTCCTCCTCGTCTGCGCGGGTCTCGGTCTGCTGATCAACGTCGCGGTCGTGCGCCCCCTCGCGAAGTTCCTGCCCCTCGCAGCGATGCTGTCGACCTACGCGGTCTCGCAGATCCTCGACAACGCCTCCCAGATCGCGTTCACCGCCCAGTTCCGGGTTTTCCCGGAGGTGCTCCCCACCTCGAACCTGCATCTCGGGACCATGGCGTTCGGCACCTCCGACGTCGTGATGCTGGGGACGACCGCCGTCGTGATGGTCGTCATGTCGCTGTTCCTCAAGTACGGCAAGGTCGGTCAGGCGATCCGGGCCACCGCGCAGGATCAGGAGGCGGCGCTGCAGATGGGCATCCCGGTCGGGATGGTCCAGCACGTCTCGTTCGTCATCGCGTCGGCGCTCGGCGGACTCGCGGGGGTCTTCATCGCCCTCTACGTCGGGGTCGCCAACCCCTCCTCCGGACTCGACATCGGGCTGACGGCGTTCGTGGCGGCCACCCTGGGCGGCCTCGGCTCCCTCGTCGGCGCCGTCGTGGGCGGATTCGTCCTCGGGATCCTCGAGGCGTTCGGGATCCACTTCTTCGGGGACACCGCCCGCGAGATCGTCGTCTTCGTCGTCCTGCTCGCGGTCCTGATCGTGCGCCCTGGCGGCCTGCTCGGGAAGGTGCCGCTGCTCTCGGCGGAGCCGCTGACCGGCACCTTCCTCGGCAAGGGGCGCCCGCTGCGCATCCCGCGCTGGGTCTGGCCGGTCGCGTTCGTGATCGGCGGGGTGGTGCTGCCGCTGGTCGCGTCGCCCTACGTCCTCGTCACCGGGACCCAGGTACTCGTCTACGCGGTGATCGCGGCGGGCTTCACGCTGACGGCAGGCCAGGCCGGGGTGCTCGCGCTCGGCCAGGCCGGCCCGATCGCGCTCGGGGCGTACGCGTCCGCCCTGCTGACGCTGCAGCTGCACCTGTCGTTCTGGGTCGCGCTGCCGGCCGCCGGCCTCATCGCCGCGGTGCTCGCATCCATCGTCTCCGCCCCGATCTGGGGCGTGAAGGGGCACTACCTCGCGATCGCCACCCTCGGCGTCGGAGCGGCGATCGTCGCGGTCGTCCAGCTGGTGCTGCCGCAGGGCATCTACGGCATCCCGGCGCCGGAGCTCGGCGCGGTCTCGCTGGCGTCACCGATCGGCTGGTACCTCATCGACTTCGGCGTGCTGGTCGTCACGCTGCTGGTCATGTGGCGGATCCGCGCCTCGCACCTCGGGCGCGTGATCGCCTCGGTCGGCTCGGACGAGGTCGCCGCGCTCGCCTCCGGCGTCCGTGCCCGGAACTACCGTGCGCTCGCCTTCGCGGTCTCGGCGTTCTTCGCGGGGGTCGGCGGCTCGCTGCTGGCGCACCAGTACACCTACATCGACACCACGATCTTCACGACGCTCATGTCCCTGCTCGTCGTCACGATCGTGATCATGGGCGGGGTCGGCCTGCCCTACGGCGCCGTGGTCGGCTCGCTCGTGCTCATCGGCGCGATGGAGCTGCTTCGGTTCACTCCGGAGCTGCGCATCATCGTCTACGGCCTCGTGCTGATCCTCGTGGTGCGCTTCCGTCCGGGCGGGATCCTGGTGAGGAACGCATGAGCGACGCACTGCTGCAGGTGGAGGGGCTCGAGCGCCGGTTCGCGGGGCTCAAGGCGGTCGACGGGATCTCGTTCACCGTCGCCCCGCACGAGGTCGTCTCGATCATCGGCCCGAACGGTTCCGGCAAGACGACCACGCTCAACCTCGTCACCGGCGCGATCCGCGCCCACGGCGGGACGATCGCGCTCGACGGGGCCCGCATCGACCACGCGGACACCGCGCGCATCGCGGAGGACGGTATCGCGCGCACGTTCCAGAACGGGCGCGTGTTCGCCACCCTCTCGGTCGCCGACAACATCGAGGTCGGCATCCACTCCACGCTCACCGCGCACCGGCCGTTCCGGGCGCTGGACCGGCTCCTGCTGCTGCGGTGGATCCCGCTGCTCGCGGAGCTGTTCGTCGCGATCGTCGGCACGCCCGCCTCCCGGCGGGAGCGGCGGCGCATCGACGCGGTCGTCGCCACCGAAATCGACCGGTTCCAGGCCCGGCTCGGCCCCAGGCGGGACGAGCCGGCGTACTCGCTCAGCTACGCGAACCGGCGCCGGACCGAGATCGCCCGCGCGCTCGCGCTGCAGCCGAAGCTCCTCGTGCTCGACGAGCCGACCGCGGGCATGAACCAGTCCGAGACCGCGGAGGTGCTCGCGCAGCTGCTCGAGCTCAAGGCCGGCGGCCAGGCGATCCTGCTCGTGGAGCACAAGCTCGACCTCGTGATGGCCGTCTCGGACCGCGTGATCGTGATGGACGGCGGCAGGATCATCGCGGAGGGGGCGCCGGAGGCGGTCCGGCAGGACCCGGCGGTGGTCGAGGCGTACCTCGGCCGGCGCCGCGGGCTCGGCGGGCAGGTGCTCGTATGAGCGACCTGCTCGTGCTCGACGACGTGCACGTCTCCTACGGTCCGTTCCACGCGCTCCGCGGCAGCTCGCTGACGGTGGGGGAGGGCGAGATCGTCTCGCTCCTCGGCGGCAACGCGAGCGGCAAGTCGACGACGATGAAGACGATCCTCGGCCTGACGAAGGTGCGCTCCGGGGCGGTCCGGTTCGCGGGGGCCGACATCACCCGCACCTCCACGCGCCACCGGGTGAAGGCGGGCATCGCCTCCGTGCCGGAGGCCCGCCGCGTGTTCCCGCAGATGACCGTGGACGAGAACCTCCTCGCCGGTGCGTACACGCGCCGCAACCGGTCCGAGGTGACCGAGGACCTCGAACGGATGCGCACCCACTTCCCGCGGCTCGCCGAGCGGCGCAAGCAGGAGGCCGGCACCCTGTCCGGCGGGGAGCAGCAGATGCTCGCCTTCGCCCGCGCGCTGATGAGCCGACCGCGCCTCATCTGCATGGACGAGCCGACCATGGGGCTCTCCCCGAAGCTCGTCGACCAGGTGCTCGACGAGATCGCGCGGATCAACGCGGAGCTCGGCGTCGCGGTGCTGCTCGTCGAGCAGCAGGCCGAGCTCGCGCTGTCGATCGCCTCCCGCGGCTACGTGCTCGCGACCGGCGAGATCGTCCTGCACGGCGACGCGCGTGAGCTGCTCGACGACCCGCAGGTCCAGGAGGCCTACCTCGGGAAGGCGGCACGTCCGTGAGCGCGTTCCGGATCGGGTTCTTCACCCGGCTCCTCGACGACGCGCCGCCGCTCGAGCGGTACCGGAACGCGCTCGACCAGATAGCGCACGCCGAGGCGCTCGGGTTCGACACCGCCTGGGTGGCGCAGCACCACTTCTCCGCCGACGAGGGAGGCCTGCCCTCCCCGTTCGTGCTGCTGGCGCAGGCGGCGGCCAGGACGTCGCGCATCCGCCTCGCGACCGGCATCGTGACGCTGCCGCTCGAGGCCCCGCTGCGGGTGGCGGAGGATGCCGCGGTGCTGTGGCTGCTCGCGGGCGGCCGGCTCGAGCTCGGCATCGGCTCCGGCGGCACGGCGTCCTCCTTCGCGCCGTTCGGGCACGACGCCGCGGACCGCTCCGGGATCTACGCGGCCCACAAAGCGGTGCTGCTCCGGGCCCTGCGCGGCGAGACGCTCACGACCGACGGCGGCGCGCTGTACCCGCCCGCCCCCGAGCTCGCCGAGACCCTCTGGGAGGCGACGTTCTCCGCCGGAGGCGCCGAGCGGATCGGCCGGGAGGGGCACGGCCTGCTGCTGTCCCGCACCCAGCCCCGCCGCGAGTACACCGGCCGCGGCTCCGCCCCCGACCAGGTCGCCATCGTCGACGCCCACGCGCAAGCCCTGCCCGACGGCGTCCCGCCCCGCGTGATGGCCTCCCGGTCGGTGCTCGTGGTCGACGACGAGGACACGGCCGCGCGGTGGCGTGCGCACGGGATCGCGCGTTCCCTGCCCGCGCTGGCAGCCCAGGGGGTGACCGTGCCGAGCGGGACGCCCGACACCGAGCTCGCCGCCTTCCTCGACCTCCACGTCGGCACCCCCGAGCAGGTCCTCACGACGCTCGCGGCGGACCCGGTCCTGCCGCGCGCGACCGATCTCGTCCTCCAGCCCCACCCCGTCGACCCGCCCCATGCCGTCGTGCTGCGCTCGCTCGAGCTGCTCGCCCGGGACGTCGCGCCGGCGCTCGGCTGGCGGCCCGCCGTGTCGCAACTCCCCGAAAGGACCACCGCATGACCACCGACGTCGTCGACCGCCTGGTCGGCATCCAGGAGGGGGACGCCCTCTTCGCGCTGCGGGAGCAGCGTCCCGAGGCGAAGCGCAACGCCCAGGCGAGCTTCGACGCGCTGCTCGCCGCCGCTGACGGCGAGCACGTGAGCCGGGTCGAACGACTCGCGATCGCCTACTGGGCGGTCGCGCTCGGTCGCAGCGCCGCCGCCTCCTTCTACCGCGACCTGCTCGCGGCGGAGTCGCCCGATATCGCCGCCGCGCTCGATGCCGCCCTGCCCGGCGCGGTCGCCGCGGGCCCCTCCGGATCCTTCCCGGAGGGCCCGCTCACGGTCGAGGACGTCGACGGGCCGCACTGGTCGCCCTCGGCGGAGCTGGCCGCCGCCGTCGGCGGCCGGCTCGCCGCCGCCTTCGCCCACACCCATCTGCTCACGTACCGGCCGCGGGACGCCTCCGCGGATGCGCTGCAGGCGCTGCTCGACGCCGGCTGGGACACCACCGGGGTCGTCACGCTGTCGCAGCTGGTGTCGTTCCTGAGCTTCCAGATCCGCATCGTCGCCGGCCTCACCGTGCTGAAGGGAGCCCTGTGATGCCCGACCACGTCATCCGCGGCGCCGCCACCGTCCCGAACGCCTTCACCCGTGCGCAGCTCGGCTGGCAGGCATGGCTCGAGCCGCTGCCGGTCGAGGAGCTCACCGAGCGGCACTGGGCCGGTCTCGTCGACAAGGGCCGGGCGAACAGCCCGTACTTCCGGCTGCTGGTGCGCGACCCCGACATCCTCGGCGCCCGCACCCGCACGGACAACGACATCTTCTTCAACGAGAAGGGCGGCCTGCCGCGGGCCCAGCGGGAGCTCGCGGCCACGGCCGCGTCGCGGACGAACGGCTGCATCTTCTGCGCCTCCGTGCACGCCCGGTTCGCGGCGCACTACTCCAAGCGCCCCGACGACGTGCAGCGCCTGCTCGACGAGGGGACCGAGGCGCGGCAGGACGACCCGCAGTGGCGCGCAGTCATCGACGCGTCGGTCGCGCTGACGAGGACGCCGAACGAGTTCGGGCCGGAGCACGTGCAGCGGCTGCGCGCCGCGGGCCTCGACGACCTCGCCATCGCCGACGCGATCCACGGTGCCGCGTTCTTCAACTGGGCGAACCGGCTGATGCTCTCGCTCGGGGAGCCGACCCCCGCGACCTGATCGGCTCGGGCTCGGGGCCGTCCCGGGTACGGGTCCCGCGCGGGGGGCTCTCGGTGAGCCGTTGCCGTTCTCCGAGCGGATCCGCACCTCGGCGACGTTGACTGAACGCCTCGATGATGAGGAGTGCACGTGAGGGGAACCGACGTCCATGACATCCGGGAGCTGACGAGAACCGCACCGATCACGCTGCCCGTCCCGGCTCCACGGCGGAGCGAACCCGAGGAGCGACGGACCGAGCAGAAGCCGCCTCGACCTGATCCGGATCAGGAGCGCTGAGCCGGCCGGCCGCCGATCAGCGGGGTCGTCGGCCGCGGCCGCCGATCTGACGGGATCGGGGTTGCTGCTCGCGCCTGCGCCGTCGGAGCTGCGCGCGATGCTCCCGGTCGGCCCGTCCGATGATCGCGCCGAGCAGCAGGGCCAGCACGACCGCGGCGATGGTCCAGCCCGCGAGCACAGCGATGATCACCGTGACGACTGACACTCGTTCGACCGTACGGGTCCGACGCGCCGAGCGCAGTCCGCCAACACGCGGACAAACGCGGGAAATCGGTCGTGCCGGGGCCGGCCGAGCGGGATGGGCCCCGCTCAGCCGTGCGTGGGCGTGGCGGTCGGCGTGGGCGACGGCGGCCCCGCCGTCGGCGCCGTGCTCGTCGGCGCCGGCGTGGGCGACGTGGACCCGTTCGAGCTGTTCGACGTGCCGGAGGTCGGGCTGGTGCTCTTCCCGCTCCCGAGGTACTGCGGATCGGGCGCGGGCCAGGAGGAGGCGCCGCCGTACTCCTTGTTCAGCGCCTCCTGGATGTCCTTGTAGACGCAGTGCCGCTGCACGGATCCGTTCGTCCCGCCGCCCGCCGGGCAGTCGCCGAGCTGCACGTTGAACAGCGACTGCTGGGTGCCGTTGTTGCCGACCCACACCACCGTCGTGTCCTTGGAGGAGGTGCCGTCCGTCCAGGTCTGGATCGCGTTGTCGGTGGTCCCGGTCTTCCCGAACTCGTAGATGCCGTCGGGGGTGTTGTCCCCGGCCGCCGTGCCGTAGCTGAAGACGGTGCGCAGGGCGTACTCCGCGGCGATCGCGATCGGCTGCGGGATCACCTGGTGGCAGTCGGCTGACGGCACGCCGACGTGGCTCCCGTCGGGCCGCACCACGCTGTCGATGGCGATGGGGCTGCAGAAGACGCCCTGGTTCGCGACTGCGGCGTAGGCACCGGCCATCGAGACGGGGGAGACGCCGTACGAGCCGCCGATGACGAACGGCAGGTAGATGGCCGGCTGGGTCTCGCCGTCCGCGGGGTAGACGCCCAGCTTGAACGCGAGGTTCTGGATGTCGCACAGGTCGAGCTGCTCCGCCATCGACGCGAACGCGCCGTTGATGGAGTACGCCGTCGCGCGCAGCACGCTCGTCTTGCCGTTGTAGATCGACGAGTCGTTGTGTACGGACCACGGGTTGCCGAAGTAGGTCTTGCCGCAGGCCGTGAAGTGCGAGGCGGGGATCGTGCGGCCGGTGCCGTTCACCGTGGTGTTCAGCGTGTGCCCGGTCTCCAGCCAGTCGAGCAGGGTGAAGAGCTTGTAGGTGGACCCGGGTTGGAAGCCGTTGCTGTCCCCGAGCGCGTGGTTCGCGTTGTAGTTCACCGCGGTCGACGTCTTGGAGCCGCCCACCTCGCTGTAGTCCTTGTTCTGCACCATGTCGAGGATGCGGCCCGTGCCGACCTGCACCGACACCGCGGAACTGCCGATCTGGAAGGTCGGGGAGGACTTCGGGATGTAGGTGTTCTCCGCGTGCTGCGCCGCCTGCTGCACCTTGAGGTTCAGCGTCGTGTAGATCCGCCACCCGGCCGTCTGCAGGTTGTCGTACCGGTCCTGGTAGGTCTTGCCGAAGTGCGGATCGGACAGGATCGTGTTGACCACGTACCGGCAGAAGAACCCGGCGTCGCCCGCGGCGTTGCAGCCGCTCTTGCTCGTGGTGATGTGCGGCGTCTCCTTGGTCGCGACGGCGGCCGTGTACTGCGCGGCGGAGATCATGTGCTGCTTGCGCTCGACGTTCAGGATGTAGTTGCGCCTGGCGGTGTTCGCCGCGATGTTCCCGGGCACGTCGAGCCGCAGGGCCTCGGGGTAGTTCACGATGGCGATGAGGCTCGCGGCCTGCGCGACCGTGAGCTTCGCGGCGGTCGTGTCGTAGTAGTAGTGGGCCGCCGATTCGATGCCGTACACGCGCCCGCCGAATCCGGCGATGTTGAGATAGCCGAGCAGGATCTGCTGCTTGGTGTACTTCTTCTCCAGGCCGATCGCGTATCGCGCCTCCGTCAACTTGCGTGCGATCGACGTGTCGACGCAGGCGTTGTAGGCCTTCTTCACCGCGGCCGCGGTCGGCAGGCTCTCCGCCTCCTGCACGCACACGTTCTTCACGTACTGCTGCGTGATGGTGGACGCGCCCTGCAGGTGATGGCCGAGCGCGTCGCCGATCGCGGCGCGGACCATGCCGAACGGGTCGACGGCGCCGTGCTGCCAGTACCGCACGTCCTCACCGGCGACTGTCGCGTTCTCGACGGTGCGGGAGACCTGCGACCAGCCGATCACCTGACGGTTCTCGGCGTAGAACGACGCGATCTCGACGTTCTTGCTGCCGTCCTTCGCGTAGATCCGGGTCTTCTGATCCAGGGGCTTGATGGCGAGGTCGCTCGGCAGCTGCTGGAAGAACGTGATGCTCTGCTTCGCGGCCGTGCCCGTCAACGCGACGGCGGGGGTCACGGAGGCGGCCACCAGCACGCCGGCGATGATCGCCACCGCGACGATGCCGAGGAGCGCCGACGCCCGCGAACCGGGAACTGGGCGGGAGTCTCGAGAGCGCATCGCCCTCCAGCCAACGCATCGGGCCTGCTCCACGCCTGAACGCGTCGCCGAGCGGCGCACCACGGGCGCTGTCCTGTTATCGATCAGCAGGTGCCAATGATTGACAGCCGGTGGTCATGTCAATATTGGCTTTACTTATGACCGATGATGTGACGGACCAGGTGGCGGCGCTGCGGCGGGAACTCGACCTGCTGCTCGCGACACCGGTGCTGCAGGGGGACGACGCCCCGCTCGCCGTCGTGCGCTCCGCCGCAGGCGTCCAGGCGGGCGCGAACGCCCTGCTCGCCTCGGCCGTCGAGCGGGCGCGCTCCGGCGGCTGCACCTGGCAGCAGATCGGCGAGGTGCTCGGCATCTCGCGGCAGGCGGCCTTCCAGCGGTTCGGCAGGCCGGTCGACCCTCGAACCGGAGCGGCCATGAGCACCACACCCCTGCCCGACGCCGTCGCCCTCGCCGAGGCCGTGATCGCGGATCTCGTCCACGCGCGGTGGAGCGACGTGACCGCTCGCTTCGACGCAGTCGTCGCCGAGCGGCTGGGCGCCGACGGCCTCGCCGCCGCCTGGGCGCAGGTGATCGGCGCCGTCGGGGCGTTCGAAGGGCGCGATGAGGTCCACGCCGCCAGAGCGGGCGATCTCACGGTCACGAACACGCTCCTCCGGTTCGAGGCGGGCGAGTTCGTGGCGCGCATCGCGTTCCGGGACGACCGGAGCATCGCGGGCCTGTTCCTCCTCCCTCCGGACCGCGCATGAGCGCGCCCGGGTCGACGGCGGGGACGCCGGTCGGTGGTCGTGTGGCGGAGCGCGTCCGCTGGGGGCAGGTCGCGGCGTTCGTCGTCGTGGCGTTCGCGCTGGCATGGGCGGTCGACCTGCCCCTCTGGCTCGGCGGCCAGGGCCTGCGGACGCCGTTCGCGACCATCCTCATCGCGGCGTCCATGTACGCACCCGGGGTGGCCGCGGTGCTGGTGACGGGGTTCGTGCTCCGGAGTCCGCGGGCGGTGCTCCGGAGGCTGGGATGGGCGCCCTCCCGGCCCGCGCGGCGGATCGTGCTCCTCGCCGTCGTCGGCGCGATCGGCAGCATCCTGCTGCCGATCTGCACGGTGCTCGTCGCGGCGCTGCTCGGGCTCGTGCGGCTCGACCTCGTCGGGTTCTCCGGCTTCGCGCAGCTCCTCGGACGCGAGCTGCCGGCCGGGACGACGCTGCCGATCCCCATCGGGCTGCTCGTGCTGCTCCAGCTGGTGCAGCTGCCGATCGGCGCGGTCATCAACAGCGTCTTCACCGTGGGTGAGGAGACCGGATGGCGGGGCTTCCTGCTGCCGGCCCTCCGCCCGCTCGGGACCTGGCCGGCCCTCCTCATCACGGGCGTGGTCTGGGGGCTCTGGCACGCGCCGGTGATCCTGCTCGGCTACGAATTCGGCCGCCCGGACATCTCCGGGCTCGCGCTGATGGTGGTCGGCTGCACCGCGTACGGCGTGCTGCTCGGGTGGCTCCGCATCCGCAGCGGCAGCGTGTGGCCCTCGACCGTCGCGCACGCCGGGTTCAACGCGGCCGGGGGCTTCGCCGCGCTCGTGGTCGCGGCGGGCTCACGGCCCGATCCGGCTGCCGTCGGCCCGCTCGGTTGGGTGGCCTGGCTGCTGTGCGCCGCACTGGCCCTCGTGCTCGCCCTCACGCACGGCTTCCCCGCCAAGGACCGCTGGGCGGAGGCCGAGGCGCGCTGAGGCGCGGGGCCGCGCGGCGGGGCGCGGCGAGCACGACGGCAGGAACTAGCACCGACGGCAGGAAGGAAGGAGCGATTCCTTCCTGCTGAAGCGGTTTCTTCCTGCCGTCGTGCTCCCCACGCAGCGCGCGGGCGCCGGGCGCAGAGGGGGGTCGGAGGTGGCGCTGCCAGGATGCCGGAGGGAGGTCGGAGATGACCAGAGCGGTCCAGGTGACGGAGCGGTGCACGTACCACGGCGAGGGCCCCTTCTGGGATGCGCAGGCGGAACGGCTCCTGTTCGTCGACATGCTCGCGGGCGCGGTGCTGGAGCTCGCCGGAGGCGACCCGGTGCGACACGAGTACGGCGGCGTCGCTGCGGTGGTCAGGAGGAGGTCCGCCGGCGGCCTGGTGCTCGCGGTCGAGCACGGCTTCCTCGAGCTCGACGACGATCTGACCCCGGTCGGCGACGTCCAGACGGTATTCGACGACCCGGCGATCCGCATGAACGAGGGCGGGTGCGACCCGCAGGGGCGCCTCTTCCTCGGCACCATGGCCTACGGGGCGACCGAGGGCGCCGGCACGCTCTACCGG
>NZ_JBQCGC010000049.1:0-2519 GCF_051956055.1 Amnibacterium sp. | reverse complement strand
GTCGGGCCGAGCCCGCCCGAGATGAGGCACGCATCTGCCTCCAGTCCCTCCCGCAGGACGGCCTCGAGTTCGGTCGGAGCGTCCCCCACGATCGTGATGCGGGCGGGTTCGAGCCCGTTCTTCAGCGCTTCGGCGGCGAGGAACGGGCCGTTCCGGTCCGTGCGTTCGCCGCGGACGAGTTCACTGCCGGTGACGACGACCAGTGCCCGCGGCCGCGGGCTCACCCGTGCAGGCGCGTGGTCCGCTGCGGTGTGACGAGTACGCGCAGGTTGGTCGCGGCCGGCAATGCCACGGCGCGGCCTCTGAGGGTGGCCCGCAGACCCGCGGGCCGGCGCACGAGGAGATAGAAACGGCTCCCGGCCAGCCTGTAGGTCTCTCCGGCGCCGACCGTCCCCTGCAGGACGACGTTGTCCCCCGACCGCCGGCGCACCTCGACATAGGTCCCAGGCCCGACGCCGTGCAGGACGAGCTGACGTGCCGACGCGGGATGCTGGTGCCTCTGCTGCGTCCCGACGGTCGGGGGCTGCGCTCCCGTGCCGCCCCCGTAGCGCCAAGCGGCGAAGACCAGCGCCGTGACGAGCGCGATCCCGGCGAGCACCAGAAGCACCGCGCGGCGCTCGAAACGACGCTCACGCCTCCGCACCCGCGGTCTCTCCGGACGCTCGCGCGGCTCTTCGCGCCAGTCGGCCAAGAAGCGCGACGCGTACTCGTCGACATAGACGTCTCCGTCGAGCCCGAGGTATTCCGCATAGGTCCTGAGGAAGCCGCGCACATAGGCGTCGCCCGGGACGGAGTCGAAGTCCTCCTCCTCGAGGGCCCGGATGTACTTCGCGCGGATCTTCGTCGCGAGCTCGATCTCGGGATAGCCGAGACCCTGCCGCTCGCGCACCTCCCTCAGGCTGTTCCCTATCTCGAACACGGCGGCAGTCTACGACTAGTGCTCAAGGCGGAGAAGCAGCTCGTACAACCCGACCGCGAGCGAGGCCGACAGGGCGAAGCAGATTCCTGCGACGGCGAGGATGCGCCCGACCTGGATCCATGCGGAGCCGCCGGTGCGTTCGAGGGTCCGAGCGATCGCGCCCTTTGCGCCGCGGGCGAAGAGGAGCGACACCACAGCCGCGGACGCGGCGACGGGGATCGCCCACACGGCGTCCAGCAGAGCTGCGCCGGGGATCTTCCGTGTGAGCTCGATCGCGGCAGGGATGACCGCCGCGGCCAGGACGCCGAAGAGGAACGCGAGGAAGGCCCGATAATTCGGGCGGCGCGGCTGAGCGAGGGTCTGGGTCTGGACCGCCATCAGCTGGCCATTGTAGGCGGCCGGAGGACGGCGAACTGATCGGTGATCTCCAGCCGTTCGCTGCGGAAGCGGTAGATCGCCGCGGGCCGGCCACCGCCGCGGCCGTAGTGGCGATGCTCGCCGGTGTCCTCCAGCAGGCGGCGCCGGAGCAGGACCCGCTGGAGGTTCGTCGCGCTCACGGGGTGCCCGAGCGCCGCGGCATAGAGGTCGCGGAGTTCGGCGAGCGTGAAGGTCGGCGGCGCGAGCGCGAAGCCGAGATTCGTGTACGAGAGCTTCGCCCGCAGCCGCTCACGCGCGCTGAGCAGGATCTCCTCGTGGTCGTAGGCGAGTTCGGGAAGCTCGTCGACCGGATGCCAGCGCGTGTCGGAAGGCACCTTCGGGTCGAGCCCGCTCGGGACGAGGCCGAGGTAGGCGGTGGCGAGCTCACGGCGGGCCGGGTTGCGGTGCGGATCGCTCCGCGTCTCCAGCTGTTCGAGGTGCGACACCTCCCGCACGTCGACCTTCTCCGCGAGATGTCGCCGTACCGACTCCGCGAGCGTCTCGTCCGCCGCGAGCGCCCCGCCGGGGAGCGCCCAGCACCCCCCGAACGGCTCGCGGGCCCTCTGCCAGAGCAGCGCCTGAAGTTGCCCGCCGCGGACCTGCAGGACCGCCGCGAGGACCGCGTGCGCCGAAGTTTTCGCCTGAGAGTCGTCAACCATGTAGACTCGACACCGAGGTTATCGATTGTGAGGCAAAAACGCGAGAGAGGCGACGTCCTCGTCGTCGGAGCCGGAGTCGCCGGCCTCTCCGCGGCGCTCGCTGCCGCCGATACGGGAGCTTCGGTTCTCGTCCTCGCCAAGGCCTCACACACGCGCTCGAACAGCTACGCCGCCCAGGGAGGCGTGGCGGCGGCGGTGGGAGCCGACGACGATCCGGCGCTGCACGCGGCCGACACGCTCACCGCGGGCCGCGGCCTCTGCCGGCCCAGCGCCGTCGAGTTGCTCACGGAGGAAGCCCCGGCGCGGATCGCGGAGCTACGCCGCCTCGGCGTGCACTTCGACGACGGCCTCGGCCGCGAGGGCGGCCACTCCCGCGACCGCGTCGTCCACGCCGGCGGCGCGGACACCGGGCGACACATCGCCGACGTCCTGACGACCCGGGCACGTGAGCATCCCGGCATCCAGCTGGTCGAGGGCGAGCGCATCACGACGCTCGGGGCGCTCCGCGGGTCCGCGATCGTCCT
>NZ_JBQCGC010000048.1:0-9904 GCF_051956055.1 Amnibacterium sp. | reverse complement strand
CGCCGGGCGGACCGCGTGGGCGGGCGGCGTGCGGCGTCCCAGGCGACGCGCGCCGCATCGCGGTCGCGGGTCGCGGCGCCGCGACCCCGGCGGAGCAGCGGCCGCAGGACGAGGGCGGCCCCGATCATCGCCGTCCCGATGAGCAAGGTGGTGGTGACCAGGCGCAACGTGGCGCCCAGGTCGCGGTGAGGCGGCTCGACCCGCGTGCGATCGGAGGGGGCGTCCAGGAGCACGCGATTCTGCTCCGCGATCGGGTACGCGGCCTCGGACAGGGTCGTGTACGGGCCGCGCACCACCCCCTCCGGGTCGACCGACAGGTAGCCGTGCTCCGCGATCGTGATGTGCGCCCGTCTGGCGCCCGGATCGGCGGGGTTTGCGTCCGGCCCGTAGAGGTTCCACGAGCTGCCGTCCTCCAGGCCCATCAGGAGCCAGTTCCGGTCGTTGAACCGGAACACCTCCCGTCCGGACGTCGTGGCGTCGTCCCGCTCCGTCTCCTTGCCCCGGCGCGCCTCGGCCTGCGCCGCCCTGCTCACCTCGGTCATCGTCCGGCTCCCGTCATGGTCCGCACCATCTCCTCCTCGAACCGATCGGCTCGATGCAGGGACCCAGGGCACCACGTGGAGTTCGGTGCTCGGTGGGTAATCGCAGAGAACGGGGGCGGAGGGGGACCGGTGCGCATCGGTTCGCCGTCGCCCCCACGTGCGCCTCCGATGTCCTGGAGCGTGCGCTCCGTAGACTCCGCCGCATGCCGAACCTGCCGCAGACCGTGTGGCTCGCCGTGTCCGGCGGCCTCCTGGTCGTCGCGCTGGTGCTGCTCCTGCTGTGGCTCACCACCGCGCGACGGCTCCGGGCCGAGCGGCGCGCCGCGGCGGAGGACGACCGGTACACCGCGCAGCTGCAGGTGTCGGTCGCCGATCAGAGCGGGCGCCTCCGGATCATCCGGGAGCTGCACGACGTCGCCGTCCACCGCGTGTCCGCGATCATCGCCCAGGCGGACGGGGCCCGATACGCGGGGGCGACGGATCCGACCGCCGCGGTGCGCGCGGCGCAGACGATCGCCGAGACCGGCCGCACCACCCTCGCCGACATGCGTCGCGTCATGACGCTGGTGCGGGAGAGCGAGGCGGAGGCGGGCCCGCAGCCGCGCCTGAAGTCGACGCGGGAGCTGTTCAAGACGATGCGGGACGCGGGGCTCAGCGTGACGGTCGAGGAGCACGGCGAGGCCTACGACCTCGACTCCGCCGCCGAGCTCGCGATCTACCGCATCCTGCAGGAGGCGCTGTCGAACTCGCTGAAGTACGGCGGCGACGGCACGGAGGTGCGCGTCGCGTTCACCTGGACCACGTCGGGCATCTCGGTGCGGGTCGACGACAACGGGTTCCGCAACGCGGTCGTGCGGCGCGGCCTGTCACCCGACGACGCCGCGGCCGAGCTCTCCTACGGGGTCGAGGAGGACCTCCGGTCGCTCACGCAGGAGCTCGCGGGCCCCGGCATCCAGGAGATGCGGGCGCGCACCGAGCTCTTCGGCGGCACGCTCACCGCGGCCGAGACTCCCGGGGTGGGCTTCTCGATCACCGCCGTCTTCCCCTCCATCCGGTTCCACAACGGGGTGCACGGGGTCGACCTGTCGCGAAGGTGACCCGCGTGCCGACCAGGGTGCTCCTCGCGGACGACGATCCGATGCAGCGCGAGGGCTGGCGCCTGGTCATCGACGCGCAACCCGATCTCGAGGTCGTGGCCGAGGTGCCCGACGGGGTGCAGGCGCTTGCGCTCCTCCGCCGCACCGTCGTCGACGTCGCGGTGGTCGACGTGCGGATGCCGCGTGTGGGCGGCGTGCAGGTGACGTCGACGATCGCGACCGACGCCCGGATCCGCCTGACCCAGCGCGCACCGGTGACCCGGGTCGTGCTCGTGACCGCGACCGACCTCGACCGGTACGCCGGGCCAGGCAGGGAGGCGGGCGCCGACGCGGTGCTCTACAAGGACGCGGAGCCCGACGCGCTGCTCGCCGCGATCCGCGCCGCGGCCGCGATCCGCCGCGGCACCCCTTCGTAGTTCAGGAGATCTGCGCGCGACGCGGCCGGATCTCCTGAACGACGGAGGGTCAGGCCAGGAGGTGCGACTTCTCCGGGTGGTCGTCGAACCACTGCGCGACGTACCAGCACATGGGCCGCACGAGCAGGCCCGCCGCCTCCGCCTCGTCCACCGCGTGGGCCGTGATCCGGGCCGCGTACCCGTGGCCGCGGAACGGCGGGTTCGTGAACGTGCGGGTCATCGAGACGACGCCGCCGTGCTCCGTGTAGTCGAGCGAGCAGACGACCTGCTCACCCTCCCGCCCCAGGTAGCGGTGCTGCGCCGTGTCGTGCTCGAACTCCATGCGTCACGCCTCCAGGTCGTCGACCCCGGGAGTCCAGCTGTTGCCCGGGCGTCCCCACTTGTTGCCGGTGATCGCCTTCTTCGCGCGACGCTGGTGGAGGAAGTCCAGCCGGTCGACGTAGAGCACCCCGTCGAGGTGGTCGGTCTCGTGCTGGAGGATCCGGGCGAACCAGCCCCGTGCCTCGAGCACGAACGGCTTCCCGTCGAGATCGACGGCTTCCAGGCGCGCTCGCGGGGAACGCCGGAGGGGGAACCGCTCGCCCGGCACGGACAGGCAGCCCTCCGACTCCGCGTCCTCGTCGGCCTCGCCGATCGGCGTCGGCGTGATCCACAGGGTGGGGTTGATCGCCACGCCCCGCTGCGGGCCGTCCGGGTCGTGCTCGTAGCTGTAGACGAAGAGGCGCAGCGGCACGCCGACCTGCGGGCCGGCGAGCCCGACGCCCGGCGCCTCGTCCATGGTCTCGAACATGTCCGCGACCAGGGTCCGCAGCTCGTCGTCGAACGTGACGACCGGCGCGGCTGGCTGGTGCAGCACGGGATCGCCCGTGATCCGGATCGGCAGCACACTCACCCGACGAACCTCCGGCGTCCACTCGCGAAACAGGGCCCTCATCAGCGTAGCGGGACCCCCTCGCCGGATCGGGCCGCTATCGTCTCGGCCGTGCCGCCGCTCTTCGACCTCAGGATCGGCGACCACGTCCTGAACACGGCGCAGGCCGTGGGGATCCCGATCGCCCTCGTCGGCGCGGTGTTCCTGTCGTTCGGCGCGCAGTTCCAGTCGCGCGGCGTGAAGCAGGTGGAGGCGCGGCGCGTCTCCTCGGGGACGGAGCTCGGCAGGTCCGAGCTGATGCAGCTCGTGAGGACCCGCTCGTGGCTGGTCGGCACGCTCATGCTCGGCCTCGCCATCGTCCTGCAGCTGACGAGCCTCCGGTTCGCGGCGCTGATCGTCGTCCAGCCGATCGGTGCGATCGCGCTGGTCGTGACGGCCGTCCTGAACGCGCGGATGAACCACATCCACCTCACCCGCAAGGTGATCAGGGCGATCGTGCTCTGCGTCGGCGGCGTGGGGATCTTCGTCTCCATCGCGGCGCCGAGCGCCACGGACGCGGCGATCAGCGACGACGACCTCCGCACGATCCTGGTGCTGCTCGCGATCGTGCTCGTGGCCTTCGGCGTGCTCTACGCGATCTACCGCACGCGCATGGTGCCGATCGCCTACATCGCGGGCGCAGGTGTCCTCTACGGGTTCGTCGCGACGATGGCGAAGACGGTCATCAACCGCCTCATCCAGGGCCAGTTCGACTGGCTCTCCCTGCTGTGCGCGATCGGGCTGCTCGCCGCGGGAGCCGGTGGGCTGTACCTCGTGCAGACGGCGTACGCGGTTGGGCCGCCCGACCTCGTGATCGCCGGGCTCACGGTCGTCGACCCGATGGTGGCGGTCGGCATCGGCGTGCTCGTGCTCGGCGAGGCGCAGAACGCGCCCTGGTGGGCCGGTCCCTCCTTCCTCGTCTCCGGCGCGATCGCGGTGTTCGGGGTCTTCCAACTCGCGCGGCACCACCCCGAGGTCACCGCCAGGGAGGCCGCGGGCGCCGACTGAAGGCGCGCCGTACGCCCTGGGCCTCGAGGCATGCGCTACCGTCGGAGCCGCCCAGAGCCCCAGAACGGGGCTCGAATCGCCCCGAGGAGACCGCCATCAGCGACTCGACGGAGGATGCCGCGCTGCCGCGCCTGACCGTGCTCATGGGCGGTGACACGTTCGCCCCTGACGTCAACGGGGCGGCGAGCTTCTCGGTCCGCCTCGCCGCGGGGATCGCCTCCCGCGGCCACGACGTGCACATCCTGGCCCAGTCGCACGGGGAGCCGCAGGGCGCCTACCGGGAGGAGCACCTCGGCCAGATGCTGACGGTGCACCGGCTGAACAGCTTCCGGTGGCCGCTGCACGACTGGCTGCGGGCCGTCTACCCGTGGCGCATCCACCACAACGCGGCCAGGGTCATCGATCAGGTGCGACCCGATGTGTCGCACATGCAGTCGCACATGCTGATCGGGCGGGGCCTCACGACCGAGTCGTACAAGCGCGGCATCCGCGTCGTCGCGACGAACCACTTCATGCCCGAGAACCTGATCGAGCACACGCCGTTCCCGAAGTTCACGTGGCCGCTGATCACGTGGCTCGCCTGGAAGGACTGCACGCGCCTGTACCGGAAGGCGGCCGCGCTGACGACGCCGACCAGGCGCGCGGCGGCGTACCTCGAGTCCCGCACGGGGCTGAAGCACGTGCACGCCATCTCGTGCGGCATCCGGATGAGCGACTACACGCCCGACTTCGAGGACAAGACCGACAAGCGCATCGTCTTCGTGGGCCGGATCACCGGCGAGAAGATGCTGCCCGATCTCGTCGAGGCGGTCGCCCGCATCCCGAAGGAGCTGAACGCGCAGCTCGACCTCGTGGGTGAGGGGGACATCCGCAAGGCCCTCGAGCAGCAGGCCCAGCGCCTCGGCATCGCCGACCGGGTGCACTTCCCCGGCCGGGTCAGCGACGAGGAGCTGCGCCGCATCCTCACGCGGGCGACCGTGTTCGCGATGCCCTCGACCGCCGAGCTCCAGTCGATAGCGACGATGGAGGGGATGGCGAGCGGGCTGCCCGTCGTCGCCGCCGACGCGATGGCGCTGCCGCACCTCGTGAAGGACGGGGAGAACGGCTACCTCTTCCCGCCCCGCGACATCGAGGCGCTCGCGGATCGGCTGACCCGGGTGCTGACGATGCCGCAGGACGAGCGCGAGGTGATGCAGCGCGCGTCGCTCCGCCTGCTCGAGCCGCACGACATCGACACGACCATCACGATCTTCGAGCGCCTCTACCGCGGCGAGGAGGTCACGGACCCGGAGACCGACGTGCCGCCGATGTCCGCGAAGCTCCGGGAGCAGTTCCGCTCGCTCGCGAAGCGGGCGCGGAGCGCGATCACGGATTGACCGGGCGACGGCGTCTCCTGCTCCCCGCGATCCTCGTGGGGCTGCTGCTCACGGGGTGCACCGGGACCGCGAGCACCCCGCCGCGGTCGTCCGCACCGCCGGCGACGACGACGAGCGCTTCGTCGACCCCGACCCCGAGCACGACCCCGACACCGACCGTCGCGACCCGGGCCGCGGCCATCGTCGCGACGATGAGCGCCGGCGAGCTGGCGGGTCAGGTGCTGATGACCGCGGGCACGGTCGGGCAGCTGCCCGGGCTCGCCGACGACGTCGCGCGCTACCACGTGGCCGGGGTCATGGTGCGGGGGCGCAGCTCGGCCGGCACGGCGGCGGTCGCGCACGCGTTCGCACCGCTGGAGGCGGAGGCGCCGCACGGTCTGCCGCTGATCACGGCCACCGATCAGGAGGGCGGCCTGGTGCAGGTGCTGAGCGGCCCCGGGTTCTCCACGATCCCGAGCGCCGTCGTGCAGGGGCGGGAGAGCGCTGCGCAGACCGAGGCGGACGCCCGCACCTGGGGTGCGCAGCTCGCGCGGGCCGGCGTCCGGCTCGACCTCGCTCCCGTCGCCGGGGTGCCGTGCGCGGCCGATCTCCACGACAACCCGCCGATCGCGGGGTTCGATCGGCAGTTCTCCTCCGACCCCGCGGTGGCGGGCGCGCACGTCGCGGCGTTCGTGCGCGGGATGGCCGCGGCGGGCGTCGACACCGCGGTGAAGCACTTCCCGGGCCTCGGCTGCGTCACCGCGAACACGGACACGGCGGCGCACGTCGTCGACTCGGACACCACCGAGGACTCGGCCCGACTGCGCTCCTTCACCGACGGCGTGGCCGCGGGCACCCGGTTCGTGATGGTCTCGAGCGCCGAGTACGCGCGCATCGACCCCGGCACCCCGGCGCTGTTCTCCTCCCGGGTGATCCAGGGGATGCTGCGCGGCCGGCTCGGCTTCAGCGGCGTGGTGATGTCCGACGACGTCGGGGGAGCGGTCGCGGTGCGGGCCTGGACGCCGGCGCAGCGCGCCGTGAAGTTCGTGCGGGCAGGAGGCGACCTGCTGCTCGACATCGAGCCGGGCGATCTGCCCGCGATGCACGACGCGCTGGTGTCGGAGGCGGCGACGGACCCGGACTTCGCGGTGCTCCTCCGCACCGCGGCCCAGCAGGTGGTGGAGGCGCGCCTCCGCCTCGCCGGCTGACGACAGGGCGGTCCGGCCGGTCGCGGCCGCGTCAGGGTCTCAGCGGAGGAAGCCCGCGGTCCGCTCGGGCAGTGCCCTGAGGTCGTCGGGCGTCGACATGACCTCGAGCACCGAGCCCGGGATCAGCTCGTGCAGCCGCTCGGAGGTCGCCACGGGATGGCCGGGGTCGCCGGCCCACGGCCGCAGCAGGACCGGCAGGCGCAGCGTCGCGATCGCCTCCGGTGCCGGGAGGTCCGTGGACCCCGCGCCGCGGAACACGGCGGGGAGGATCGCCGGATCGATGTCCGGCGGCGGCGCGACCGTCCAGCCGCCGGCCTCGAGCAGCGGCAGCGTGCCGAAGGCGCTCATCGCGCGGACCAGCGCGTCGTACCCCTGCGTCTCCACGAGGTCCGCCATCTGGCGGTAGACGTCGCCCTGCGCCGGGCGCGTCGCCCACGCCGTGGGCGGGATGACGAGCACGAGCCTGCGGAACCGCGCGGGCTCGCGGGTCGCGGCGTGCAGGAGGGTGCCGACGCCCATCGACACCCCGATCGCATCGACGGCTTCGCCGGGAGCGACCGCGTCGAGGAGCGCGAACAGGTCGTCCGCGAGCCGCGGCCACGCCCAGTCGCCCGGTTCCGCGCGGCCGGTCGACCGGCCGTGTCCGCGCGCGTCGTACCGCACGAGCCGCCCACCCGCGTCGTGCACCGGAGACCAGTCGAAGAACCCCGCCGCCGCCTCGCTCGCCCGGGAGGAGCTGAGTCCGTGGAGCTGCACGACCGTGGGGCCCTCGCCCTCCTGCACCTCGTACGACAGCATCGCGCCGTCCCGGTCGAGCATCCCGTCGGTCATGCGGCCGACCCTACGACCGGCCGCCGACGCTTCCCCGCCCCGCGGTGGCTCGCGCGCCCCCCCGGGCGGGCGCGCGAGGCACGGAGGAGCGCGCACCGGCGCCGCTATGGTGACGGCGGGGCGGTAGCTCAGCCGGTCAGAGCAGTGGACTCATAATCCATCGGTCGCGGGTTCAAGTCCCGTCCGCCCCACGAGACGCCCCGACACGCCGCGATCCACACCCAGGATTCAGGTTCGGGGCGCAGCGTTCCGGTCATGCACGATGGACCGCGGATCCGGAGCCCGGACGAGTAGAGCGGACTCCCACGAAGAGCGCCCCGTCCTCCTGTCGGAGGGCGGGGCGTCGTCGTGTCAGCGGCGGTCCGGGACCTCGATGGTGACCCCGGTCAGACGCTCCGCCTCGCGGGTCAGGAGGCGCTGCAGCTCCCGGTTCCGCGCGGTGCGGCTCGCGCCCACCACGATCGGGGAGCCCTGCACCTCCGCGAGGCCGCCGGGGCCGATGAACGAGCCGCCGGGCAGATCGGGCGCCGTCGCCGCCAGCAGGACGGGGAGGGCGCCGCCCGCGGCGCTCTGCCCGAAGCCGTGCAGGATCGCCTCCGAGATCGCGGAGACGGCCGCCGGTGCCGGTACGTGGCGGGTCAGGTCCGTGCCCGCCATCCCGGGGTGCGCGGCCACGGCCCTGAGGGGCGAGCCCGCCGCCGCGAAGCGGGCCTGCAGGTCGAACGCGAACATGAGGTCGGCCAGCTTCGAGTCCGCGTACGCGCCCCACCGCGAGTACCGCCTGCGGGTGCGGTTGAGGTCGTCGAGCACGATGCGGCCGCCGTAGTGGGCGAGGCTCGAGAGCATCACGACGCGGTCGGTCAGCCGGGGGAGCAGCAGACCGGTGAGCGCGAACGCACCGAGGTAGTTCGTGGCCAGCTGGAGCTCGAAGCCGTCCGGGGTGCGCACCTCGTCCGTCGCCATCACGCCCGCGTTGTTGATCAGGACGTCCACGCGCTCCGGGGCGTCCGCCGCGAACGCGCGCACCGAGTCGAGCGAGCTCGTGTCGAGCAGCCGCACCTCCGTGCTGCCGTCGATGCGGGCCGCTGCGGCGTCGGCCCGCTCGCGGTCCCTGCACGCGAGCACGACGTGCGCGCCTGCGGCGGCGAGGCGTGCGGCCGCCTGGAAGCCGATGCCGCTGTTGGCGCCGGTGACGACCACCGTTCGGCCGGTCTGGTCGGGCAGGGGGAACGCGTCGGGTGAGGCCACGCGGCCATGGTCGTCGACGGACCTGACCCGGGACCGAGGGCCGTGCGGGCCGCTTCTCAGTGGAGTCCGAACGGCGACGCGGGGTGTGCGCATCCGCCGCCCGGCGCGCGTTCAGATGCCCTTCGGGTAGCGTTCGGGCCGAACAACGCACGCGCCCCGTGCCCAGGAAACCCAGGGCGAGCTAGCACCTCTCGGCGCCTCCGCTGCGCCCGGAGGCGGACCTGCTCAGGAAGCGTTGAGGCGGATTTCCGGCCGTCGGAACACCCCCGGGCGTGGCTTCCGTCGCTCGGAAGCGCGTGTGCGCCGGATTTGACTCCGCCCAGGATCGTGACAACCTCATGGCGCCTGCGGAGGAACCGGCGAACAGGAACCGCCGTGAACAGAAGCCTCCTGGGTTACTGCCCGATACGGCCACGCCTTGCGCTGCCCCCAGACCGTATCGCTCGAATCAACGCAACATCAGGGTGGGCAGCGGCGCGTCGATCCCCAGGGATGGGGTGAGCGGAGGCGGACCCGCGGGAGCACGTAGTCATGAAGATCCTGACCAACACCCGTGCCGTCCTGTCCGGACTCGCCGTGGCGGGACTCGCCACCGCGGGTCTCGCGCTCGGCGCGGCACCCGCCAACGCCGCCCCGGTGAGCGTCTGGGACCGCGTCGCCCAGTGCGAGTCGAGCGGCAACTGGCACATCAACACCGGCAACGGCTACTACGGCGGCCTGCAGTTCACGCTGTCGACGTGGCACGCGTACGGCGGCTCCGGCAACCCGGCGGACGCCAGCAAGTCCACCCAGATCGCGGTCGCCGAGCGCGTGCTCGCCGGCCAGGGCTGGGGCGCATGGCCGGTCTGCTCGGTGAAGGCCGGCGCGACCGGTTCGTCCAGCTCGGCGACGCCGTACCACGCCACGAGCTCCTCCAGCTCGTCGCGGTCGACCTCGCACTCGACGTCGGCCCCGTCGCACAGGGTGCGGCACTCGGCGGCGCGCACCTCCGAGGAGACCACCGAGCACGTGGCCGCGCGTCCGAGCGCGGTGCGCACCTCCGGCAAGACCTACACGGTCAAGTCCGGCGACTCGCTGTCGAAGATCGCGCAGCAGCTCGGTGTCGCGGGCGGTTGGCACAAGCTGTGGGCCGCCAACCCGAAGATCGGCGACGCGAACCTGATCTACGTGGGCCAGACCCTGCAGCTGCCTGCCTGAGATCCGATGCGTGGGGCACCGGGGGGGTCATCGACCCCCCCGGTGCCGCCCCCCGCGTCCCGCCCGGGGGCCCTGTCCCGGCGCCCGCTCGG